>CANPXK010000091.1 GCA_947585965.1 uncultured Clostridia bacterium | reverse complement strand
AACTTTACAAAGCCTGACAGTTGGGATGACGACATAAATATATACGTCTATCAGCATGGCGGCAGTGAAAAGATAGCCGCATGGCCGGGTGAACCAATGACAAAAAACTCTGACGGAACTTATAGCTATGTTATAAAAACAGATACCGTTACCGACCCGAGAATAGTATTCAATGACGGAAAAAATCAATATCCCGTGTCGGACGGACTTGAGGCAGAGGAAGGAAAAATGTACACTGTCGGATAAAAATATGTGTACGGAAATTCGTGGGTAGAATTTAATATTAAAACGGGTTATCGGATATAAACTGAATCCGATAACCCGTTTTTAGCAGCGGTATCTATACAAAATGTATAAATATATGATTATATACAAATAGGAATTAAATGCTGCTTGTTATTGGTGTGTACAACTCCGGTCGTCTGTCACGGAAAATTCCCCAACTGAAACGCATTTCGTTGATTGCGTCAAGGTCAAATTCGGCTGTTACCACACATTCGCTCTCACGATCCGCGTTTTCTATAATTTCTCCTGTTTCATCCGTTATGAATGACGAGCCGTAGAAGCAAAGCGAGGAGGATTGACTGTTATTTTCTTTATCAGGTGTAACAACCTCCGTACCTACGCGGTTTGCGGCTATGACGGGCATAATATTAGCTGCGGCGTGACCCTGCATACATCTTCTCCAATGCGGCATACTGTCTACATCAAGTATAGGCTCGGAACCGATTGCCGTAGGGTATAGCAGAAGCTCCGCACCCATAAGCGCCATACATCGTGCCGCTTCGGGGAACCATTGATCCCAGCATATTCCTACTCCGATTTTACCGAATTTTGTATTCCATACCTTAAAGCCCGTATTGCCGGGAGAAAAATAGAATTTTTCCTGATAGTAATGATCATCGGGAATATGGGATTTTCTGTATATTCCGAGCACTGTCCCGTCCGCATCTATAACGGCAACGGAGTTATACACGGAATTTATCCGCTTTTCATAAAAGCTCACGGGAATTACAACATTCAGTTCCCTGCAAATATTTTTAAAATGATTTATTGCCGGATTTTCCTCCGCACTTGTTGCAAGCTTATAGTAATTATAATTTCTTTCCTGACAAAAGTACAGATTTTCAAAAAGTTCCGGAAGAAGTATGATATTTGCTCCGTCCTCTGCTGCAAGACGGACAAATTTTTCCGCATTATTGATATTTTCCCTTATATTGTCACTCATGGAAAACTGTACTGCCGCAGCTTTTACTTTTCTCATTTCAATCACTCCTGTTTGTAAAATATGGTATCTGCTGAGTTATACAGTGTATATTTCCGCCGCCTATAAGTATATCTCTTGAATTTTTCAGACCTATAACCTTTCTGTCGGGGAAAAGCGACTGCAGGATATCAACTGCGTTTTTATCGTTTTTATCTCCGAATTGCGGCACTATAACGGATCTGTTCGATATATAGAAGTTTACGTATGAAGCCGCAAGACGTTCTCCGGGGATACGTGTCGGCTCTCCGTCCATGTCATCAAGTCCCATACATTCCTCCTCTGTTATATGCACGGGCTTTGGCAGCGGGAGCTTATGAACCCTGATTTTTCTGCCCTTAGCATCGGTCGAGCTTTCCAGTATATCCAGACATTCGGAGGATATCTCATATTGGGGGTCGGTTTTATCGTCTGTCCACGCAAGCACAGCCTCCGCCGGAGAGGTAAAGGCGCATATATTGTCAATATGCCCGTTGGTTTCATCGTTATAAATGCCCCTTTTCAGCCATATTACTTTTTTTCCACCGAGACAGCGGCAAAGCATATTCTCAATTTCATCCTTAGACATCTGCGGATTTCTTCCCTTTCCGAGAAGACATTCCTCGGTTGTAAGAATTGTACCCTCTCCGTCTGTATGAATAGAACCGCCCTCTAATATGAAATTACGTTTGTCATATGTATCAACATCAAGCATATCGCAAAGCTTTCTTGCCATTTTATTATCTTTGTCCCAAGGAAAATACAGACCGTCAAAAAGTCCTCCCCATGCATTGAATCCCCAGTCTATTCCGCGTACTGTCTTTCCGTTTGTTACAAAGGTCGGAGCAACATCCCTTGCCCAGCTGTCATCGCTGCTCATTTCAACCACACGTACATTACCGGGGAGTGCCTTGCGCGCACTATCGTAGTCCTCGTACCTCGCACAAACGATTACCTTTTCCGATTCGGCTATTATTTCAATAAGCTCAGTAAAAGCCCTTCTCGCCGCATAGGCACCGTTTTGCCATGAATCCCTTCGGTGCGGCCATATCAGAATACAGCCGTAGTGTCGGGAAAATTCGGCAGGCATAAAAAAGCCGTCTTTAATCGGCTCACCGTGTAAAATTTCCATATTATATCTCATGCCGATTTTAAATCGTCATATACCTCCATGCAGATATTTACTTCAAATTGTTTTAAACCACATACATTATTCTACACCTAAACAGAATTTATTTCAAGACGGACAAAAGGAAACTGCTGCGGAAATTCCACAGCAGTTCGGCTTATGTTATTTTTTACTGTTCGTCATTCTTTTTTTTATGAGAAAGAACAACCGCACCGGCTACTATCGAACCAAGCAGAATAACCGCAATGGCTGCGATAGGTGTGTTATCGGCGGTGTTTACTATTATACCGTCGTTATTATCTCCTGAGCCGGGAGTCTGAGTATCGTCCGGATTCGGGGTCTGTGTGTCACCTGTGCCGGAAACATCACTCGGTTCATCACCGGGATCTTCGCCCGGTTCGTCACTCGGCTCATCACCGGGATCTTCACTCGGCTCGTCACTTGACTCATCACCGGGATCTTCGCTCGACTCATCGCTTGATTCATCACCGGGATCCTCGCTCGACTCATCGCTTGATTCATCACCGGGATCCTCGCTTGACTCATCACCGGGGTTCTGAGCTTCTCCGAGCTTTATCCAGTTTGTTCCGTCATATACCATCTGATCATTGTATGCCATTGTAAGACCTGCCTGCATTTGAGCAGGAATCTGGTCGCTGCCGCCGTTATTAAAGATGACCATTATATGCGTGCAGTCTTTGAGATTCTCGGGAAGCTCATACTTATAGAGGTTATTTCCGCAGTCTTCCATTGCAACACCGGGCCATTCTCCATTTTTTATGATATTGCTCGGATCGCTTTCATCATATACATAAATATTTACCTCTGACCAGCCTGTATTGGTATTGTCAAATATAACTCCGCCGCCGGTAAGCTCCGGGTACTGCTTTGCAAGCTGTTTGGTATATTTGTATTCAGCTTTAACGGACTTACCGTCCTTATTCGTACCGGTGAGAACCAAAGAAACGGTATCTCCGGAATTTGTCTGTGCGCCAATCGTTATAACATCGCCGTCACTGAATGTTCCCGAGTCACCTTCGCCGGTTGTGTATGCTGCGTCCGTCACGTCTATTGCCCTGAGAGTTACATCAAGTGTATTCGTACTAAATACGGTGCCTGTTTCAACCGATGCTTCAACCCTGCTTGTAAAGCTTGAATTGAAGATAACAGCAATACCGCTTTCGCCTACCGTACCGGTAATCGTGTCCTCGGTTACAACAAATTCATTGCCGGTAACCTCGTCCTTATAAGTTCCGGGTACAGCATAGCTGTTTCCGTTTTCTACGCTTACTTCACCGCTTCCGCTTCCGCAGACGATGACCGCACCGCCGCCGTTGCGTGTGACTACTGCATTGTTGCCCGAAACAGTGTAGCAATCCTCAAGTCCTGCCATTGCGTTATGGAAATGGTTTACAGCGGCAATCTCAGGGCTTGTGAAGTGGAGGCTTCCTCTGTCGCCTATTCTGATACTGTCTCTTGCTGTTGCGGCAGGACGTGAGAAATAGAGTGCTGATGAGCCGTTTCTTGCAGCAGCTACGGCATATGCACGATCTACTTCATTTTGTGTTGCACCGTTTGAGTCCTGACCTTCAGCATTGGAATATGTATCGTGGCTTTCTCCCCAAAGTACCATCTTATCGGGACTTATTCCGTCAGTGCTCCAGTTTCCGGAGATTGTGGGAGCAACTCCTCTTCTGAAGGATGCAAGAAGGGAATCACTGTATGTATCGTCTGTTACGGACATATAATTTGTATATTCAGCCATAAGCTCAGCGGCATTTGCTCCGCCGGGGGAGGTAAGAATTTCTCCGTAATTATAAAGACCGAGCCCCTCCGTTACTGCGGACCAGAAGTCGCAACCCTCGCTCGGCAGACCTATATGTTTAGCTGCATCCCAGCGAATACCGTCAACACCAAGACTCTTGAGTTCCTCAATATATGCCTTTACAACTGCCTGAACGTGCGGATCCTCGGATTTCAGATCCTGCATACCGATGTCGCCGTTGATTACCTGATTACGGTCGTTATAGTCCTTGACCTCTCCGAGAGTGTGCCAGTACTGTTCGTCTTGAAGATCTTCCTGTATGCTTGTGTGTTCTCCGGCAAGGTGGTTTGCAACAACATCGACAACAACCTTTATTCCGTATTCATCTGCCGCATCACAAAGTGCTTTCAGTTCTTCCTTTGTTCCAAGACCGTTATCCTGAACGGAGAAACCGAGAGGCTGATAGAGCCAGAACCATGTGCCCGCGTTGGCACCCATCTGTGCCGGGGATGTCTGTATGGTCGAGAAGCCTGCTCTTGCGATATCCTCCAGCTCGTCCTTGATATCATTGTATTTCCAGTCGAAGCAATGGAGAATTGTGCCGTCCTGAATATTCTCCTTAAGCTCGTAACTCTGCATTTCGGGATCATCCGCTGCCGAAACCGCAGTCAGACTTCCGAATGCACCAGCAACAAGGGCAGCTGTCAGGGCAAGGGTAAGTGCTTTCTTGCCGTACTGCTTTTTGTTATTCATTCATCTCACTCCTAAAAAAATTTGCATATGTTTTCCTGCCCGGTGCCGGAAACTCCCTGCACCGCTGTGACATACTCCCGCCGCCTACGCTTCGCTTAGAGGCGGGGGCTTCTCGCTCAAGTACAGCAGTCTGTACAGTATCGACGAGCTAACCCCGTGTGTCCCACGGTTATTTCAGGCTGTCCGCAAAACTGACTTTGCACATTTTACATCCCGACTGGTTACGGGAAAAAGAGGATACCTGACACCCTTATCATAGAGGAATGATTACCTCTAATCCGTTCTCCTTTCGTAATTCTCTGTATTACGGCTTGGTTATCGCTCTATTGTAATACAGGCTTATTTCGATTTCATCTGATTTTAGTATATCACTGTAATTTCATAATGTCAAGAAAAAGTCAGCCTGCGGCTGACCGGCAATTCATCCCACCGCTTTAGAAGCGGGGGACTTCTTGCCTATTTAGGTTAAATTAGTCCACATTTTTTTTGGTTTACAAATTTATTAGCGGTGTATTTTGTGAGAATTATATAATCATGGAAGCAGATATTTGTTGATAATTCATATTATTTTAACATTTTTTGGTGAATGTATAGGAATAGATCATCTTATTTTGTATATTGTTACAATGAATTTATGAAAAAATCCTCACCGTACTTATATTTTCACGGTGAGGATTCCTGTTATCACTGCTCAGAATTTGAAGAAAATTTCATTTTGAGCGAATTTATCTTTGACTGGTCAACCTGCTGTGTCTGATACCAGCCCTTTGCTTGCATCTGACTGTAAATCTGATCCTGAATATTCAGAGCCGTATTCAGTGACTGTGAAAATGCCTGATGCACGTCTGAGCTTGAGGATTCAATTGCACCGTGCATATAAAGGTCACATACACCCTTTTCAAGAAGGAGTATATTTTCCATAAGATCTCTGTCGTTCATTATTATTCCTCCTTAAAGCAAGTTATAGAAGTTGCGGAATATTGCCTTGTGCTGTTGTTCGATCTGCTGAGCGAAAGTTTTCAGTTCGCTGTCCTGGATACGCTGAATGGTTTCACAGCACTGTGTCTGTAAATACTGCTCGTGTCCGAGTGCGTCTTCAACATAAAGAAGCTCTTTTTCTGTCATAATAATACCTCCTCAAATTTAAGACATTGATTTTTTTCGCTGTCTTAATTTCGTTATTATTATGAACCGGTTATCAGCAAAATATTCAGCATTGCAATTTTTTATTTTTATTAAAAATTATTGAAATATGTTGTATAATACAATTATTTATTGTATAATATTTGCATATCGACTGCAAATTTTGTTTGTGCTTTGTTGGTGCGGATGAAAATTTATTTTTAACGGTAAAAAATTAATATTTTTACTATCCTGTGGGCTTTTGAAATCGTCTGTATTATGTAGGGATATTTATATGTTACATATTTATCCCGGAGAATTTATTTTTAATGGAGGAATATTATGAAAAATTTAAAGAATAGCATTAAAAGAATCTGTGCGGTTTCTCTTGCCGTCCTTATGCTTGGCGGCAGTGCCGTTACGGTTTTGCCGGAGGTGGCAGAGAACGGAATTGTGGCACAAGCGGCGGATTGGGAAATGTATACAACTGATGATGGTTTTTTGTGGAGAGAAAATAATGAAGGAAATGTGACAATTATAGGATACCATGGAGAAAGTTTGGATGTTAGGATACCATCCACAATTAATGGAAAAGTGGTTACTGAAATTGATATAGGTGAACTTCCACCCTGTGGTTTTTATAATGGGACAAGTTTATTCATTCCTGATAGTGTTACGAATATAGTTACAAGTACGTATCTTACTTACATAAGAAGTTTGACGAGCATTGTCGTTGATAGGAATAATAAGCACTATTCGTCTGAAAATGGAGTTGTATTCAATAAAGACAAGTCCGTTTTAGTGATTTATCCGGCGGGAAAAAAAGGTGCATATACCATTCCGAACAGTGTTAAAGAAATAGGTAGTTTTTCATTTTCGGGTTGTGAAGATTTGACAAGTGTAAAAATTTCTAATAGTGTTATCGGTATAGGGCGACATGCATTTTGTGGTTGTAAAAAATTGAAAAACATAAAAATACCAAACAGTGTTATGAATACTTGTAATTGTTTTAGGGAAGAATTTGAAAATCAATAATTCCAATCCCTCTAAAGTAAATATTAACCTGTTGTTGACGTTTGCTGTCAACATTTTTTTTGGCTTCAAAAATTTCGATTCTGTCAATAAAATCATTCACGATATCGGGAGTTAATTTTTCAATGAAAGTAACATCGGAGTAGTTGTCCACTGTATCAAAAAATCCCTTCAATGCACTTTTCGTTTTTTCAAAATCCGCACATTTTTGATTATCATGAACAACTAAATCCATTAGTTCTTTCTGCTCGGCTGAAAACTGCGAGGAAAGCTTTTGGAAAATTTCAAGGGAAATATTTTTTGCAACCTTATCCTCATATAACTCTTTCAGAATTTTGTCGATCTCATCAATTCTCTTTTGATTTTTGACGAGATTTTTTTTATTCATCAATCGCTCTTCCGAGGATCTTTTGTTAAAAATTTCCGTAATCTTCTTCTTGAAACTTTCGCTCTTTGCCGCCCTCAAAAGGGAATTTATCTCAGCCAAAACATAATCTACTAAATTACTCTCCCTGATGTAGTGTGATGAGCAATCGGAGGACTTTCGGGACAATGCACAGATATAACAATCCGGCTTTGTCTTTTTGAAATTTCTTGAACGCATAATGTGCATTCTGCTTCCGCAGTCCGCACAGAAAATCTCCTGAAACATTACAGGGTCGTTTATAGGCGATATTCTTTTACGCTTGTTCCGAATTTCCTGCACTTTCCCAAAATCCTCTCTGCTTATAATTGCCTCATGTGTATCCGGAAAAATTTTATAATCTTCTGGATTATTACGGATAACTATTTTGCTGCATAATCCTTTTCTATGGCTTTTGAAATTAACAGTATCACCGCAGTATTCCTGTCGGGATAAGATACCGCTTACTGTTTGTGCCGACCATAGGTACGGATTTTTATCCGCTATTCCGTTTGACCTGATCTTCCCGGTGTAGGCAGACGGATTTTTTATCTGTTTTGCAAACAGGTAATTCGCAATCATCTGAACGCCATATCCGTCAATGCAGAGCTGAAAAATTTTCTTAACAACCTCTGCTGCTTCATCATCAATAATCCACTGACCGTCATCGTCTTTTTTGTAACCATAGATTGCCTTGTTGGTCAATCTTTTTCCTGCATTACCTTTGCTTTGAATTACCGCTCTTTGCTTTTTTGCAATGTCCTTTGCATAAAAATCATTCATCAGATTATGGAACGGGACAAATTCATTTACACCTTTCATTGAATCCACGTTATCGGTTATAGAAATGAACCTTATATCATGCTCAACAAAAAATTTTTCGGTATAATAACCAACATCAATATAACTCCTGCCGAACCTTGAAAGGTCTTTAACAATAACCGTATCGATCATGTTATTTTCAATGTCAGATATCATTCGCTGAAAGTCCGGTCTGCTGAAATTTGTTCCGGAGAACCCATCATCAACATAGTGTTTGCAATTCTTAAAACCATTGTTGACAGCAAACTCTTCCAAAATTTCTTTTTGATGAATTATGCTGTTCGAATCACCTTGCAGCTCATCATCAGATGAAAGCCTTTCATAAAGGGCTGTGATTTTGTACTGTTGTCCTGTTTGTTTATTCATAAATACTCCTTTCTCTTTCAAACAGGCAACGATTGAAACCAAGTGTTTCAATACTTTATCACATTTTTACAGAAAAATCAAGGCGGTAAACGCATTTAGGAGAATTACCCTCCTATTAACAAACCGCAAAAACAGCCGAATCTCAACCATAAAATGTACAATTTTTTTAAAAATCTACATTTTGTACAAAAATCAATATTCCTCATAGTATGAAATGACTAACTTTTTAAGCTTAATCAAAACACGATCCAGTCGTTTCTTGTATGCCTGTCCGGTTATACCGTGTTTTCTCCCGAGCTTAGTATAATTGACCTTTATGTTATCAAAAAAACACTCGGAAATAATTTCATTTTCCTCACCGGACATTTCGGATAACGCTTTGAAAAGAGCGACACGTTTATTTTTACGATTTATCATTTCTTCAACGCTTAACGGAGATCTGATAAACCTTTCATCAAAACGTACAAACTCCCTGCGAACCTTTCCATGCCCACGATCCTTCTCATAGAGAAGATAGCGTGTATCGCGATCCATTTGTTTCAAAATCTCAGGAATATCGGATGCTGTTTTTACTTCATTTTTAATATTCTTTTTACTGTCCATAATGTCTACACCTCACCGGTTTAAACATCAATGAACAGACGAATGATTGACAACAAAAGTATATCATATTATTCTGTAAATTTCAACAAACTTTTCCTTTTTTCTCTGCAAAAAAAGGTTGAGATTTTTGGAAAAATGCGGATTATTTATAGGAGGGATTATCAAAGTTGTAAAATGTGATTAAAATCCGTTTTGAAGAATAGCAAGCACTGCTAAGTGTGTCACACTTAGCCAAAATGCCCTCCGTCCGTCGGGCATTGTGCTTGTTAGGGGGCAGCCCCTAAGACCCCGTTATCGGCGGAAGATTTTTCGCCGATTTAAGAAACAACAGGAGGTGAGTTAATGCAAAATGAAGAAAAGCGAAATGTCTATATTACATTGAGAGTTACGCAGGATGAAAAAGAATTTATAAAGCAAAAAGCCAAGATAGCAGAAAGCAGATCCACAGGTGCATACATCCGTAAAATGGCAATAGCCGGAGTTATCGTAAAATACGATAATCAAAAAATCAATGAAATACAAAAATCACTCGGCGGTATTCAGCGAAATATTAATCAGATGGCTATACGTGTTAATTCGACAAGCCGAATGTATGATGAAGATTTTGAATATATAAGAGAGGTGATGAGCGATATATGGCAGTCACTGAAATACATCCAATCCGTACTACTCTCGCTAAAGCAATAGCATACATTACCAATCCCGAAAAAACCGAGAACGGGTTACTCACAAGCAGTTATGTGTGTTCATTAGATCCTCAGAAATCGGAGGAGGAATTTCTTGATATCCGTTCATGCGGAAGTGGCAGAGGGGATGTGTTGGCACAGCATATATATCAGTCATTTGACGGTCAGGAAGTAACGCCGGAGCAAGCTATGAAAATCGGACAGGAGCTTGCTGATAAACTGCTCGGAGGTAAGTATCAATACATAATTGCTACCCATGTGGATAAGAAAAATATTCATAACCATATCATCTTCAACAACGTCAGCTTTACGAATTATAAAACCTTTGAGTATATGGAAAACAGGGGCAAAAACTCTTGGAAAAAGTTACGAAATTTCAGTGATGAAATTTGCAGGGAACACGGAATATCTGTTATAGAAAATCCTAATATGAACGGCAAAAAATGCTATTATGAATGGCAGCAGGATCAAATGGGGAAATCATGGAAATCAAAGCTCCGCCGTGTTATTGATGAAACAATAATGGAGAGCCATAATTTTGATGATTTTTTGGAGAGAATCCGTGCAAAAAAAATTGAGTGCGTTTATACTCCTCAGAACGTCATAAAAATAAAATTTCGTATGCCCGGTCAAGAAAAATTTGCACGAGGACGGACAATAGGTTGGTATTATGACGAGCCGCAAATTAAAAAAAG
>CANPXK010000090.1 GCA_947585965.1 uncultured Clostridia bacterium | reverse complement strand
GGAGATATTCCCTCAACAAAGGTTTATGAGGACGAAACGGTTTATGCGTTCAAGGACATAAATCCTATGGCACCTGTCCACGTTCTTATCGTTCCGAAGCAGCATCTTTCTTCAATTAATGATGTTACAGAGGAAAACAGTGCGGTTATTGCACATATTTATGAGGTTGCCGCTAAGCTTGCAAAGGAACTTGGAATATCCGAAAACGGATACCGTGTTGTGTCAAACTGCGGAGCTGACGGAGGTCAAACCGTATTCCATCTGCATTTCCATCTTCTCGGCGGCAAAAAGCTTAATGTCACTATGTGCTGAATAATCTCTGTATGGAAAATTAAACGACTCAATAATTTTTAAAATCCGGAGGATACTGAAATGAAACGACCTCTTGCAGTGATAGGCTTTACATATCTTGCGGTTGTTGTCGTTTCTTTTTTCCTCGGTCTTGATAAGCTTACGGTATTTATTGCCGTTTCTGTATGCCTTGCGGCTGTATTCCTGAAATTGCGAAAAACGAGGAAGAATGTTATTTTTCCTGCCGTATGTATAACGTCCGCTGCGGCACTTGTATGGCTTATGTGTTTTAATGCCGTATATGTCAGACCGACAGAAGAACTGTACGGCAAAACGGCGGTTATAACAGGTGAAATATGTGACCTGCCATATGAGCATGACGGAAGAACATACTATAAAATTGAAACCTCACAAATTGATTTACCCGGTGCGGTTCAGCATACAAAAATACTTCTGTCATCTCAAAAGGCACTTCGTGCGGATATGTATGATACGGTTACGGCAACAGTAAATATTTACACACAATCAGAGGATTCTTATAAATATTATAATATTTCAAGGGGAAATTATCTGACGGGAAATATAGATATCTATAAGGATATAAAAATAACGTCAAATGAAAATAAACCGTTGTATTATTATCCGCTGTGCATAAGGAAATATATGCTTGATACGGTAAATGCTCAGCTCCCGAAGGAGCAGGCGGGTTTTGTCAGCGCTGTTCTTCTTGCGGATAAAAGCAGATTGTCGGATGAAAGTACGTCCGATTTCCGTGCGGCAGGAATTTCACATATTATTGCTGTATCGGGTTTTCATCTGTCCGTAATAACTCAGCTTATGCTGCTGCTGTTTACTTTTATATGTATGGGAAGAAAAAGAGCGGCTTCTTTTATATGTGCAGGGTTTGTGTTTTTATATATGGCTGTCGTAGGCTTCACCCCATCTGTTGTCAGGGCGGGAATAATGCAGATATTATTTCTTTTAGGTCAGACAATGATAGCAAAAGCCGATTCACTGAATTCATTGGGACTTGCCGCACTCATAATTTGTTTTCTGAATCCGTATACTGCCGTTGATATAGGATTCCTTCTATCCTTTTCAGCCACGCTCGGTATTATTTTGTGGGGAGGAGAAATCAGCTCATATGTTATAAACCGCATTTATCCAAAGGACGAAATCAAAACAAACCCTCTTTACGGTTTTTTGCTGATTATAAAAACTCCGTTATGCGGTCTGATATCCACTGTAGCCGTAAGCCTTAGTGCAATGGCTCTTTCAGTTCCGATACTGCTTGTGTATTTCAAAAGCTTTGCTCCGTATACGCTTATTACAAATATTTTAGTAGGTCTTGCGGCTTCAGTACTTATTTTTACTGCGCTTATTATGGTATTTCTCAGAATAAGCGTTATATTTGCTTTTCTTGAAATGCCTTTTGTTGCTCTCAGCGGCTTGCTGACAAATTATATAATCGGTGTTGCGGATGTTATTTCATCCATGCCGTTTTCCGTAATAAAGCTTACAGGCGAATTTGTCCCGATATGTATAATAGCCTCAATAATTCTTCTTCCTGTTATTTTAACCTTAAAATGGAAAAAACATATACTTGCGGCTTTGTACGTGGTCTGCGTGGTATTTATTTTCGGACTGGGATCTGTAACTGAAAAATTGTTAAAGCGTAACAGTATAAAACTGAGTGTTGCAGATTGCGGCGAGGGACTTACCGTATTGATGTCGGATAATAACGATACAGCAATACTGTTTTGCGGCGGAAGCTATGATAAATCCTATAATGCGGATAATTACATAGGCGACAGCGTTACAGGAAATATTAGCTATATGATTGTTTGGGGCGGCGATGAAAATACAAGCCTTTATGCGCCGGATATTTTAGAGGAATATAATATTGATACGGTTCATGTATATGATGAGGAAAAGCAAAACGAGCGGATGTACCGCCTTACCAAAAGCTGTCCTCATGCTATATACGGAGATACATCGCAGGGAAACATAGACAAGGTTCATTTGAATAATACAGATATTCAAATTTATAAATCCGATGAAGGCTGTGCTTTATATTTTAAACTTTACGGTTCGGATTTTCTTATATGTGCGGAAGTCACAAATTTAAGTTTTCTGCCGGAGGAATGGCTTGATGCGGATTATTTCATATCAGGCGGATTGACGGAAAATCCGGAGCTTATTAACGCAAGACATATAATTATTTCCGATAAAGCGGAAGATATTGATATTGATGCCGAAGGATATGTTAATACAGGCTATGATGATATCTGTTATACCGGAGGTTTGGGAAATATAGGCATAAGAGCATATGCGGACGGAAATGTATCTGTAAGGAGGGAAGGATATTGGCTAAGCTGAATGAGCAAAGCTTCCGCAGGGAGCTTTCTTCTGATAAACTGAATAATTTATATGTGATATACGGTGATGAAAAATACCTTGTCCGTAAATATACGGACGCATTAATTTCTGCGGCAGTAGGAAAGGAAGCGTCTGAATTTGATTTGTATAAGTTCAATTCGGAAACACCGCTTGAAAGTATTTTTGATGCCGCCGAACAGCTCCCGATGTTTACGGAAAGAAAATGTGTGTGCGTAACAGATTATAACATAAATTCCTTATCCGAGGGTGATTATAAACAGCTTGAAGCCTTTTGCTCGGATATAGCACCTTCAACCGTGCTTGTGTTTTCCATGCCTACACTTATGCCGGATAATAAGAAAAAGAGCAGTAAACTTTCAAAGTTTATTACATTTTCGGAAAAGGCGGGCAATACACTTGAACTGAAAAAACTTGACGAAACGGCACTCCGGGGCAGAATAATTTCATGGTGTGAAAAGCGCGGATGCAGAATAGACCGTAACAATGCATATGAAATAATATCCTGCGTCGGAAATGACCTTAATACGTTAAAAAATGAAACGGATAAGCTTTGTGCCTATGCGGACGGCGGAGAGATAACTGAGGAAATAATAAAAAAGCTTTGTATCAGGAATACGGAATCGAATATATACGCATTATCCGACTGTATAGCAAAGAATGATTTTAATGCGGCATACAGACAGCTTGATCTCCTTTTTGAACAAAATCAGCCTCCCGAGATGATTTTATCAATTCTGAGTTCATCATTTATTGATATGTACCGCATGAAAGCCGCAGCAGAGGCAGGTAAGAGTATTAACGAGGTTGCCGAGGATTTTAATTATGGGAGAAGAAGCTTCCTCTTAAAAAGGGCAGGTACAGCTGCGGCGAGGTATTCAAAGGAGTCGCTCAGAGAAATATTTGAAGCCATACTTGAAGCTGATATAAAGCTTAAAAGCACGAGGGCAGACTCAAGGATTGTTATAGAAGTATTGACTGCAAAGCTTCTGCTTGCGGTCAAGAGGGGCGGTAGAGTATGATAAAGATAAGAGAAGCGGTTATTGTCGAGGGGAAATATGATAAAATAAGGCTGTCGAATTTTATAGACGGTCTTATTGTAACGACTGACGGCTTCGGGGTATTTAAAAATAAGGAAAAACAGCTTCTTATCAGACGTCTCGCCGATACGAGGGGTATATTAATTCTGACGGACAGTGATGGTGCAGGTTTTGTCATAAGAAATTTTCTTAAGGGTATTGTGCCGGCAAGTAAGATACACCATGCATATATACCCGATATAATCGGAAAGGAAAAACGCAAGGATAAGCCCTCAAAGGAGGGAAAGTTAGGTGTTGAGGGTATTTCCGATGATATACTCGGGAAAGCCATATCCGCATCGGGGATAGAGTGCGAAATTACAGAGGGATTTGTAAGAGAAAAAAGGGATATTACGAAGGTTGATTTTTTTGAATACGGTCTTACGGGTACATTCAATTCTAATGAGAACAGACAGAGGCTAAAAAAATATTTATCATTGCCTGAAAATATGACAGTCAATTCACTTCTTGATGTTCTTAATTGTATAATGACATATGAAGAATTCAGAAAGCTTTGCGATAAGCTTTTTTCTGATAATAACGGAGGATAAAAGGATGCTTAATGTTACAATGCTCGGAACGGGGGGGATGATGCCGCTTAAGGACAGATGGCTTACATCCTGTATAATTAACAGCGAGGGACATTCAATTCTTGTTGACTGCGGTGAGGGGACTCAGATTGCACTGAAGAATACAGCGTGCAGGCTGAAACCAATTGATGTGATATGTATAACACATTTTCATGCCGATCATATTTCGGGTCTGCCGGGATTTCTTCTTTCAATGGGAAACGAGGGCAGAGAAGAACCGATAACTATAGCAGGACCAAGGGGAATAGAACAAATAGTAAGGAGTATTTGTGTTATAGCTCCGAATTTGCCATTTGAGATAAAATATGCTGAAGCATTCAGAGATAATGATATAAGATGCGGAAATATTGAGATAATTCCGTTTGAGGTAAGGCACAGCACGGAGTGTGTGGGATATTCGTTTGTTTTGCCGAGAAGAGGGAAATTCAATGTGGAAAAGGCAAAAATGAATAATGTTCCGATGAAGATATGGAACAGTCTGCAAAAGAACGGTGAGGTTGAATTTGAGGGCAAGCTTTACACATATGATATGGTATCCGATGGCGAAAGACGTGGTGTAAAGGTTACTTACTGTACAGATACGCGACCCACTCAAAATATAGTAAAATATGCGGAAAATTCAGATTTGTTCATATGTGAGGGGTTGTATTACGATCCTCAGAAGCTTGACAGGGCAAGAAAGACAGGACATATGCTTTATTCCGAGGCGGCAAGGCTGGCGCTTCAATCAGGTGTAAAGGAGATGTGGCTTACACATTACAGTCCGGCGGTAACGGAGCCTGAGGAGGGAATTGAGCAGGCGACAGGTATTTTTCCGAATACTAAATGCGGATATGACGGAAAAACAGTAACGATACCTTTTCCGGATTAATAAATATGTATTTGCAATGATATTCAGGTTCAGGTCAACCTTTGAAAGGATTTGACCTGAACCTGTTGTCTTTATACATAATGGGTATTGGTATTATAAGAATATATCGAAAATAAGATTAGCCGCAATACAGCATATAATACCGCATACCGTAGGCAGTATAAAGGATAGAATTGCCCATTTTATACTGCCTGTTTCTTTTTTTACGGTTATACAGGTGGTGGAACACGGAAAATGCATGAGAGTAAAAATCAGTGTACATACTGCCGTCTTTATCGTCCAGCCGTTGCTTATGAGAATATCATGGAGTTGAGTAAGACTTCCGTAATCCGTCATAGTGCCGTTGCTGAGATATATCATGAGCGTAGTGGGAAGTACAATTTCATTTGCCGGGAATCCGAGTATAAATCCCGTGAGTATCGCACCGTCAAGTCCCATTATTTTAGCAAACGGATCAAGAAATGCCGTTATATATGAGATTATCGTTTCCGAGCCTGCATGAATATTGGCAAGTAACCATATAACGGCGCCTGCGGGAACAGCAACAAGAACAGCTCTGCCCAGAACAAATACAGTTCTGTCAAGAAGCGAGCGTACAATGGTTTTACCTATCTGCGGCACCCTGTATGGCGGAAGCTCCATGATGAAGCTTTTCCCGCTTACTTTAAGTATGGTTTTTGAAAGAATAAATGATACAAGCAGCGAAACAAGAATACTTACAAGTATAATTCCCACAAGGATAAAAGCACTGACAGCCGATTGTACGGCTATAGGGAATACACCCACAAAAAACATTGATATAATGGCTATCAGCGTGGGGAATCTCCCATTGCATGGGGAAAAGTTGTTTGTAAGAACAGCGATTTTTCTTTCGTTTTCCCCGTCAATAATTCTGCACCCCGTAACACCGCAGGCATTACACCCGAAACCCATAAGCATAGTCAGCCCTTGTTTTCCGTTTGTTCCGGCACGGCAGAATACGGAGTCAAGATTGAATGCTACCCTTGGCAGATAACCTAAATCCTCAAGGATGGTAAACAGAGGAAAAAATATAGCCATAGGAGGCAGCATGACAGAGACTACATTGGAGAGAGTTGTATATACGCCGTCTATCAGCAGATTCTTAAGCCAAAACGGAGTGCCGGTATTATCCGCAAACAGTGTAAGCTTTTCTCCGATAAAGGAGAATAATGAACTGAGCCATTCCGAAGGATAGTTTGCTCCGACTATAGTAATATAAAATATTACACCGAAAAGCAGGAGCATTACAGGTATTCCGAAAATCCGTGAAGTAAGGATTTTGTCGATTTTTCTGTCACGGCTCCTGTACTCGCCGTTCCTCCTGTTGACACAAAGCTTATATATTTCCTCGCACTGCCCCACGCGTGCTTTGGCTATAATATCGCTCGTTTCCCCTCCGTTAAGCTCACTTACCTTTAATAATGCATTTCTGATTTTTTCATCGTATGTTATATCCTGTTTCCGCTCAAGGATATGTATTGCCGTCTGTCTTTTTTCACTGTTGGGGATATCGGATAAAGCATCACAGATAATCTTAATTTCATTTTCCGTCTTATCATCGTATTTTCTTGTTACGGTATAGGTTTTTCTCCTGCCCGATGCGACATTGCTTATTTCTTCAATAAGCTGCTTAAGTCCCAGTTTTTTTCTTGCTGCTGTGCGCACAACAGGCACACCGAGCTGTAGGGATAATTCATCGTAATCAATATCAATATGCTGTTTTTCTGCTTCATCTGCGAGATTTACACATACAACTGCCTTGTTTGTAATTTGCAGTATCTGTAAAACAAGATTAAGGTTTCTTTCTATACTCGTTGCATCTATAACAACGGCTATACAGTCATATTCTACCGTTTCTATTGCATTGAGGGCAGCCTTTTCGTCAGGCGAAGAAGCATTCAGGGAATATGTTCCGGGGAGATCCAGAAGTCTGAAATGCGATGAATTATATTTATAGCTTCCCTCCGCGGTACTGACTGTCTTGCCCGCCCAGTTACCGGTATGCTGTTTCATACCGGTAAGGGCGTTAAAGACGGTACTTTTGCCCACATTGGGATTACCCGCAAGCAAAACCGTATATTCGCTTTTTATATTATTGTCACTCACAGAATCACTCCCCGTAATCGGTAATAATAATTTTATCTGTATCACTTTTTCTTATTGCCATTAGTGTTCCTCTGAAGGAATATGCACAGGGATTTCCACTCGGACTTTTGCAGACTGCTTCTATACGTGTTCCGCATATAAGCCCTAAATTCATAAGCCTGTTTTTAAGTTTATCATCAAACGGCAGACGACTGATGATTCCACAGCCCCCCACCGGTAATTCACTCAATGAAAAATAATTGTTTTGCATTTGATAACTCCGCTCCTTTTATCCTCAATATCATTGTATGTAATCAGACTTTATATGTTACATATCCTTAAAATGTGTAAAGAAATACTATTGCCAAAATTGTTCGGATATGTTAGAATATGCTTGTATCTGATTGTTGTTATCTGCGATAAAAGGAGAGAGGTTTGTGGTTTCGGTAGCGATAGACGGTCCTGCGGGAGCAGGAAAGAGTACGATAGCAAGGCGTGCGGCAAAAGAGCTTGGTTTTACATATGTGGATACGGGAGCGTTATACAGAGCTATAGGACTTTTCTGTACCGATAATGGGACAGATGTATCAGATTCGGAGGAGGTAGTAAAAATACTTCCCGGAATAGATATAAGAATCGTTTTTACAGACGGTGAGCAGAGAGTAATACTGAACGGTAAGGACGTATCAAAGGAAATACGCACGGAGAAAGCCTCAATGACGGCTTCGATAGTTTCAGCGATCCCCGGGGTGAGGTCGTTTTTACTTGAATTGCAGAGAAGCTTTGCGAAAAGTGCAAATGTCATAATGGACGGAAGAGATATAGGGACGGTCGTGCTGCCTGATGCCGATGTAAAAATATTCCTTACGGCTTCTCCTGAGTCACGAGCCGACAGGCGTACAAAGCAGCTTGCGGCAAAGGGAACGATTGCTGATTATAACGATGTTTTATCGGATATAATAAAAAGGGATTATAATGATTCACACCGTGATACCGCACCGCTTAAGCCTGCGGAGGACAGTATTATTGTTGATACGACAGAGCTTACACTCAGGCAGTCAATAAAAAGGATAACGGATATTATCCGGGATAAATTGTGAATTGAACAATATCTTATTTTTGCAATATTTGTCTGCAATTATTGAAGGAGATTTTTTGATGAAACGGAGTATTGCATATATTATAGGGAAAATAATATTAGTACCGCTGTTTAAGCTTTTGTTTTTCTATAGGGTAAACGGAAAGAGTAATGTGCCGAAGGATGGGGGATATATATTTTGCTCAAACCATCTTTCAAATTTTGATCCCGTTTTTCTTGAAATATGTCAGGGGAGACAAGTATATTTTATGGCTAAGGAGGAGCTTTTTAAAAACCCCTTTACAAACTGTATCTGCAAGATGTTTGGTGCCTTTCCCGTTCAGAGAGGAGCGGGTGACGGCAAGGCTATAAATAAGGCGGTAGAGGTAGTAAAACAGGGAAAGCTTCTCGGGATATTCATTGAAGGTACACGCTCAAAAACAGGGGAGTTTCTGCGTCCGAAATCCGGCACGGCAGTTATAGCCGCCCATGCGAATGTTCCGGTTATACCCGTATGTATAACACCGAAAAATAAAAAAATAAAACTGTTCCGGAAGGTAACGGTTTCAATCGGTGAGCCGATAATGCCCGAAACGCTCGGATTATCCGAAAACAGCAGTGCAGAGGAGTACAGGAATGCCGCACGTTCAATAATGTCGGAAATACATAAGCTAAGAGAGAGGGATCTCAAATAATATATTATATTCTTCGTTTTCTTGCGTTTTTGTTTATAAGACCGTTTTACAGGATAAGATATATAGGAAAAGAGAATATTCCTAAGAGCGGAGGTCTGCTTATATGCAGTAATCATATAAGCTTTTTTGATCCGGTGGCGATAGGGCTCGGAGTGAGAAGAAAAATATACTTCATGGCAAAATCCGAATTTTTTACAAATTACGGTTTTTTGGTCCGCAGTTTTTTTAAGTCATGCGGAGTTATTCCCGTAAACAGGGGAAAATCCGATATAAATGCCATAGATACGGCAGAAAAATATATCGGATCCGGCAGACAAATCGGAATATTCCCACAGGGCGGCATATCAAAGGACAGAAGAGCTTTTTCGCCAAAGGCGGGAGCGGCACTTATTTCTGTGAGGACTAAGGCACCGATTATACCCGTGTCGATATTTTCACTTGATAAAATACATCCGTTTTGCAAAATAACGGTGAGATTCGGAAAGCCCTTATATCCGCCGAAGGATAATTCGCTTAAGTCGGCAAGATGCCTTACGGTGCAAATCAGAGAAAAAATTATCTCTCAACTGGAGGAAGAACATAAATGGTAAAGGTAGCAAAGACGGCCGGCTTCTGTTTCGGCGTGAGCAGAGCAGTTAATATTGTTGAAAAACTCATTGATGAGGGTAAATCGGTGTATACCCTCGGTCCGATTATCCATAATACACAGATGGTGGAAAATCTCGCCGGAAGAGGTGTGAAAATCGCGGAGGAGCCGGAGGATGTCAAAGATGATTCTACCCTTGTGATACGTTCACATGGTGTTTCGCAGGAAATTATGGATAAAATAGAAGCACTCGGACTTAACTGTAAGGATGCGACCTGTCCGTTTGTTTTGAAAATACACAGGATAGTTGCCGAACATTCCGCACAGGGGGATATAATCATAATTGCCGGTGATGAAAGTCATCCCGAGATTCAGGGTATAATCGGTCATTGCAGCGGCGAATATCATACCTTTAAAAATTGTGAGGAACTTGATGAATTATTGTCAAAATTTCCGGAATGGAAAAATAAACCCGTATGTATAGTGGCTCAGACCACTTTTGATATAAAAGAATGGAAAAAATCTTTAAAAAAGTTTGAAAAACTATGTACAAATTCCAAAATATTTGATACAATATGTAGTGCCACATCTGATAGACAGTCAGAAGCGGAAGAGCTTGCTTCACAGTCCGATGTTATGCTTGTGATTGGGGGAAGGCATAGCTCAAATACAAATAAGCTGTATAGTATCTGTAGAAATATGTGTGAAAATACATACCTTATCGAAACGGCCGCGGAAATTCCCGAATGTGCAAAAGATAAGGCTGTCAGGGTTGGCATCACAGCCGGGGCATCTACACCGGCAAGCATTATAAAGGAGGTACTTGTTACCATGTCAGAAGAAATTAAAAATCCTGAAGAAAGCAAAGCTGAGAACTTTGAGGAGCTCCTTGAGGAGTCTTTCAAAAATTATAATACAAACGGAAGGGTACACGGTGTTGTTGTAGGCGT
>CANPXK010000089.1 GCA_947585965.1 uncultured Clostridia bacterium | reverse complement strand
CTACAACTCTGTGACAGGGAATTATAAGGGAAATCGGGTTATGCCCAACCGCTCCGCCTACAGCCTGTGCGGACATTCTTTTATAACCCAGCTTTTCTGCTATCTCCTTATAGCTCAATGTTTTTCCGTATGGTATCGAAAACAGAATATTCCATACACTTTCCCTGAATTTTGTATCTGCAAAATACAGAGGCGGCATAAAATCCGGACAGACACCGCCAAAATAAATATCGAGCCATTTTTCAGTCTGCCTGAAAACAGGTACTTCTGTACATATATTATCGGGCGGATTTTCGGGGGAATATTTCCGACCATCGAACCACAAACCTGTAAGTGCGTCCCCATTACTTGCAAGTATTATTTTTCCAAGCGGGGAATTATAATATTTTTTGAAATACATTTTATTCACCATTATTTACTTTCTTCAAACAAATTCATAAAAACATTCCCGATATATGAAACTATATATATTATAAAATATTTTTGTTAATATATCAACATACTGATGCTGAAATAATAAATCAGATCTGAAAAATACAAAAAGTATAAATAATTAATACAGCATATTTACTTGTAATTTTGAAAAATATACGATACAATATGTATTGGAGGTTCGAGTTCTTATGAATATTACAACTATATTACTCGATCTTGACGGTACTCTTTTACCGATGGATCAGAACGAATTTACAAATAAATATTTTAAGCTGCTATGCAAAAAAATGTTAAATTACGGTTACGACCCCAAAGAGCTGACAGAGGCTATATGGAAAGGAACATATGCCATGATAAAGAATAACAGCTCTGAAAGTAATGAAATAATATTTTGGAATTGCTTTGCCGGGATATTCGGTGAAAGGGTTATGAATGACAAGAAATATTTTGACGAATTTTATAGGAACGAATTCAATAATTTAAGGTCATCATGCGGATATAATCCTGAAGCTGCCAAAATCGTCAGAAAATTCAAATCAATGGGGCTGAAAGTTATATTGGCAACAAATCCTATATTTCCTGCGGAAGCAACTGAAAGCCGTATCAAATGGACCGGTCTTGAGCCGGACGATTTTGAATTTTATACAACCTATGAAAACATAAGCGGCTGTAAACCAAATCTTCGGTATTACAGAAATATAATGGACAGGTTCGCTTTAAGTCCCCGGGAATGTATTATGGTGGGAAATGATGTTACCGAAGATATGGCTGCAAAGGAGCTTGGAATGAATGTATTTTTAGTAACAGACTGTCTTATCAATAAAAATAATGAAGATATCAATAAATTCCCCCATGGAAATCTTGAACAAATGGGAACATATATTTTATCCGATAAAACAATTATATAGATATATATCCGGTTGTCAACTGAGTTGGATTTAAGCTTAGCTGACAACCTTTTTTTAACCTATAACAATTCAATTATAAGCAAGTATTGATTAAGTTTTCATTTTTTATATAAAAATAATTAATTTGACCCTTATTGGTCAAATTTTTCTTATTTTCCGGGTAATGTTGAGGGGAAAGGAATAACAAATAATGGTATCAACCTCTTACATAATATGATATCCTGAGTTTATTTTCCCATCAAAATAAGGAGGTTTTGTTTATGACCGTAATCGTTAGAAAAGCATCAACCTTTTTCGGAAGAATTGTTCTTTCGGACTCAGAGCAAAACGGACTTTTACTTTCAGAGCAGGATAAGCTTATTTTCTCTGTTAAAAAAAGTTTAAATGAGGACGATAGTGATCAAGATTATGTTATATGTAAGGTGCTTACCGCAGATAATGAATTCCAAGGAGGCTATGTCTTTGAGCTTAGTCCCGAAGACACAAATATTCCGACAGGACGGTATTTTTATGATATCGCAATTCAGCGTGAAAACGGAGAATTTTATCATGTTACTATACCGGATGAATTTATTATAAAACAAAGTATTTCAAGGAGGAAAGACTAAATATGAATTATTATAACCTTGACGGTATATTGGATATACCGAGAAGCGAAAGTATGGCTTATGCTCAAAATAAAAAACAGATAGAGGATGTTGATAAAAAACTTCTTGAGCATATAGATAAAGAAAATGACTTTATTCAGAATGAAGTTCAAAAACTTACGGAAAATATCGAAAATGTGTCGGGTAATGCCAAGCGTGAGCTATCCGAAACAGCGGATACGATAAACTCAACCGTAGTTAATGCTATCGACACAATCAACGCTTCGGTTGATACAAAGCTTGATATCATGAATGACCGTGTGGATAATATAATAGCAAACAATTCGGAAACAGAGGGAAACAGTGAGCTTATTGATATACGGACAGGAGCAGACGGAGAGGTATATGCGACGGCAGGCACATCGGTAAGAAGTCAGGTTGAAAGTATAAAAAATGATGTTGATAACGCATTGGTAAATTCCGGATTCTCCGGAATTAATAAAGCGGAAGAAAACCTGTTCAGTAAGCTGTTCAGGCAAAGAATATGGGATCAGGGTGTCACACTCGCTAACGGGCAGATAAGTGTTCCGAGAGGGAAAAGGTACTGGGTGCTTTGCGATACATCCGAACAATCTGTTGAGAGGTATAATATAATTATCGAAAGTACAACAGATGACTTCGTTATATATTTATCAAAAGATGAAACTGCTGCAGCGGCAACCAATATCAAAGTGCCTGTACACAGATCGGGAAATTATTATTCTGCCATAATTACTGCCTCAGATATACCCTCGGATCATCCATTCATCACAATAAGATTCGGAAGAACGGATACTACAAGAGATACACTTATAAAAAAGTGTATTGTTTCCGACGGAATTTATTATGAGAAGGTACCGGAACATTTCAGACAGGGTATATATGTTTCTTTTTCGGATTATCTCTTTAATTTCGATACAACCGGCAAAACCATTACCCTTACTGATGACAGCTATCTTGTATATAATGAAGAGAGATATATAATTCCTGCGGGAACATACAGCTACGATGTAGGTGATGCCGGGCAGAAACTACTGGTATATGACAGGGCAAAAGCGGAGGTAAAAGATCGTATGCTTTGAATTCCCGTCAAATGTCAAAATGATGCAAAATCCCAATGCTTTTTCAATAAGGGGTAAATACCTCATAAATAACACAGAATATCCGATTGAAAACACAAAAAATTCTCACATTGTATATGTATCGCCTTCGGGTGATGATACTAACACAGGAGAAGAAAATAAACCTTTCAGAACATTTTCCAAAGCCCTTTCAGGTAATGCTGAAATAATCTATGCTGCTCCGGGATTATATCACGAAAGTATTGTAAGTTCACGTCACAGAGATCATCTGACTATAGCCGCTTCATGGAGTTCATCCTATACTGATGGTGACAAAAGAGCAAAGATTGTATTGGATATGGGTGAGGATATTCAGGTCAGTCAGGATGATGAAACCGATTTGCTTATATCGGAATATACTGCACAGGAGAGCAGTACAATTTACAAGTGTTTTGTATCAAAAACATTGGATATAACGGATAAGGGTACAAGGTCTGACGGTTATCGGATAACGCTCTGGGGACGGCATGGAAATAGTATTAAAAATGATATCAGACTCATACCGGTAATGACATTGGACGAATGTAAATCCACCGCAAAATCATGGTTTTATGATGGAAGCAGTATATATATTAACCCCGGTGAAGAAGGGATAGACAGTTATCACCTGTCCGGAGATAGTGCTTATGCCATAAATATAAAAAACGTAAAAAATCTGAACCTATGTGATATCGTATGTGATTACGCACGGGATAATTCATGCCATATCAATTATTGTGATAATGTAATTATGAGAAATTGCGAATTTAACCACTGTTCCATGAATAACGGATTATCATTTGATTGTTCCAACGGAACATTTTACGGCTGCAGTGCAGCACAAAACAGAAATGATGGTTTTAATTTGCACACTTATGGAGATACTCATTTTATTAACTGCTGCGGATACAATAATTACGATGACGGAGTATCACACCATCAGGGATGCAGCGGAAGTATAATCGGCGGCGAATGGTATAATAATAAAAAGGGCGGAATAGCAAGTCCTACATTCGGTGCAAAGGTAAACATTTACAATGCAGTGTGTCACGATAATGAATACGGAATATATTCAGCCGGAAATAATGCTGTTGATACCGATTCCAATGTAATTTTGAATGGTTGTGCAATATATAATAATAAAACAGGTATATATAATACATACTATAACATCATAGCAGCCAACTGTATTATAAAGGATAATCAGGTAAATATATCCGAAAATTCAAACGGTAAAGTAAATATAATATAAAAGCTTTTTAAAAAGCGGGACTGCCGAATTAAGTTTATTATAGCTTAATGCGGCAGTCTTTTGTTATAATTATGAATAATATTTAAAATAAGTGTATTATAAATTTCCTCCCGCAAATTATTACCTGAAAGTTTATAGCTTGATGACCGGATAAGACATCTGCAAATTGACGGCGGTATGCCGCATTATTTCGGAGTCTTATTTATTTTGCGTTTTATTAAATCAATCATTTGCATGAACAGTATTCTATTGAGAATAACAAAGATTACTGTACTCAGTACAATATTAATTATATCTGTGATTACATTTCTTTGATAACACAAAACAGAAGAAAATACAACTAATAACAATCCCATGAAAATTCTTTTTATATCAAATTTTATCCTTATCAGCCTTTTGATATCCAAATATCTGTATATATCTATAAACAAATAACCACATACAGTCGAGATTGACGCAGCAAACAAACCGATAAATTTTACCAGCATTATATTAACAATTATATTTATTACAGCACTGATTATTGTAGTAATACCTACACTCAACGTCTTTTTATATGCAATATATATTCCCCCAAGAAATGCGGATATACATGACAGAAAAAAGGCAAATATATAAACAGGTATCTGGTAAAAAGCTTCATCATAATTTCCACGGACAAGAACAGCAAATAAAATAGGTGTCCATGCAATCAAAAGCATTGTTGCACCGGCCATAAAATCGTATAACAGCCTGAACATTTTGGTATAATATTCAGCCGGAGCTTTATCTTTTGAAGATATAGCCGCATTTTCCTGCCAAGCCATATTATATGCATTCTGTGCGAGTAACAGAATTTGCGGTATTTTATGTGCGACTGCAAGAACTGCGGTTTTTTCTATATTCATAAAATAAAGAATTATCAGACGATCAGACATATTCATTGCCCACGATGAGATATTATTCGGTATCAGTGGCCATGAGTATTTCACAATCTCTTTCATTACCTTTATTTCTGTTTTTTTGAAATCGACATACGAAAAAAATCGGATATGTATAATTATATAAACAGCCGATATAAAGGTAGATGCTATAAGACATATCAGAACGCCTGTGAGTCCGCTATGAAAAACGCACAATGCGAGAACAGCAAACAGCATATTAAGGAATGATAATACTATTGCACTGATTGAATATATATGATTTTTTGACAATCCCCGTGCAATCTGCTGCAAGAAAAATGATATTACATCGACTAACAGATATATACACATTAATAACCTGACCAAAGGATCGAAGGAATACAGACAAAAGTACAATAATATCAAAGAAAAAAATGCAATAATACTGCCCGGAACCAATGTATTGGTAACTATGCTTTTTATCTTTTCAGAGTCATTCTGACAGTCGAGCATAAATCTGAATGTTGCTGACGGCATCATCAGGGAAACCACAGGCATAAGAAGAGAACATAGTGTAATAATTAAATCATATGCTCCGTATTCAGACCTTGTAAGACAGGCTGTGAATAACGGAAGAGTTATAAATGATGCCAATTTTGGCATCACCGTACCAACAAATAAAATCAATGTACTTTTAACAAACTGTGATTCCTTTTTCATTCCCCATACCCCAAACTTAATCCCAGATTTGAACCTCTACCTTACATTCTTTTTTGAATATTTTATGCAAGGCTGCAACATCATCTATCAAATGTTTTGCCTGCTTATATGTTCCCTTACCCTCATTAACAAGCCAGTTAGGTGTTTTTGAGGAATAATGCACTCCGCTCTTTCTTCCGTAAGACAGCTTTTGCATAATATTCATTATTCTTGGATTACAGCATGAAAAAACACTTCCGAAATTGGCTTTGTTACGCTCCTGATACAATTTAACCTCAGCCATTCGCCGTCTGATATCAAGCTCCGCATTCTTACTGTCCGTCACTTCCATACGTAAATCTACCGCAACAACTATATCTTTGGAACCCTTGAAAACTGAAGTCCTGAAGCCAAACCCGCAATCACCCTTTTCAACTGTCAATTCCTCTCCGCCCCGCACAATATAAACCCTCTCAATAAAATCACTTATTGATTTTGCATAACCCTCTCCCCTTCCTGCATTCATAACAACAATTCCTCCAACCAATGCAGGCAGAGAATATAAATATTCTATTCCTCCATATCCGTCCCTGTTCAGCTTATTTATCAGCTTTTGTATTCTTACCGCCGCTCCGACATGGTATTTTCCTTCCCCCAGATCAATTATATAATCATTGAGCCTTTTACAATATATAACATTATCATATATCTTTTTGTCATTTATCAATAAGTTAGAACCACCTGATAATATATAAAAGTCTTTTTCATTCCCTAATGTCCGTAAACATGAAATTAGTTCCTGTGTACTTTCAGGCATATAAAAATTTCTTGCATTTCCACCTATATGAAAGGTAGTATACTTTCCCAAATCAACATTATTCCGAATCTCCATACCTACACCTTTCCCGATACACAATATTATCAATAAATAAGCCTTGAATGTTTAACCTCCGTACAATGTGCAGGTATCCCGACATAAGAATACCCCGAACGTGTATTTTGTCTTAATACAGCATTTGCTCCAACCAATGTATTGTCTGCAACATAAATATCCCCTATAACCTTACATCCTGCAAACAACCATACTCCATTACCGATTTTCGGCTGTTTGCCGTTCAGAAAATCCCCCGGCAGATTGGAGCCTATTGTAACCTGCTGAAATATAGTACAATCCTCCCCAATTTCTGCACAGCTCCCTATTATTATTCCATTTGGATGCGGTAATTTTAATCCCCTGCCGATTTTAACCTGCGGCGGAATAAATATTCCGTATTTTTTTATTAATTTATTTCCTATATTTATAGCTTTTCTTTTAGAAAGCACAGTTCCTCTGTTCCAGTAATACTGCATAATCCTTATCAAGTATACTGCATTTGTACTTGGATTTTTATATTTTAAATAGAGTTTTTCCCCCATACCATCGGCATTTCCATATACCTCCGCCCGGAGATATTCTTTAAGTTCCACTAACCTTCAACCTCTTTCTTCCATAAGTTCGCAAATAACTGTAATATATAATAGTAAATATACAGCCTGTATAATACGGAATATATATTTTCACATCCGTAAGCGGACTTCCTGTAAAACTGTATAACAATGTAAACGTCTGTACTCCTACGGAAAAAGATATATTTTGCAGGGCATTACCGGGCAGACTTATTCTTGAAGTTCGCAGTCCCACAAATATTTTTATACTTTGGAAATACACAAAAACAATAAAGCTCATAAATATTATCGTTCCCACAATTCCCGTTTCACACAGAAATTGCAGAAACATATTATGTGCATTCCATGCCTGCCCCAAAGACTGCTCGGTATAAGACATAAAATTACCCCACCCCACACCGAAACACATATTTTCCGCAAAGGTTGTCAGTGCAATATTCCAAATCATAAAACGATTTTGTACAGCTTCGTCCTCCGCTATATCAGAAAATCTATTTACAACATTCGCAAGCTGCGGAATATTATCAATCAACACAGGAAATAATGCCAACAAAACGATACCTATGCCAAACATCCTAAGCATTCTGATTCCCGGCTTATCGGACATATGCAAAAAAATAATAAACAATAAAGTAACAAGCATAAACAGGGTGTGTGCCCTCTTACAAGTCAGAACCAAAGCTATTATAAACAGAATTATGAAAATACAGGAAACAATTTTAATGTTCCTTTTATTGTACAATCGTGAAACAGCTATAATAAGACCCATGCTGAGCATTGATCCATTCCTTGCATAATTAGCTGTAAGACCTGTCATATACCCAATATTATAACAGTATTCCATTTCTTTTGAATACTGAGGAAACAGGGGTACGACATATGACATATATATACTTTTGTTGAAATACAAAAATATGGTTGCAGCTGCAAAAATCAGATAACCATACAAAAAAACGGATATAAGTTTTTCATAATACTTTATACTGACAGATCTTGACACCAAAACAGAAAATAACACCAAAAAATAGATACAATATGTATAAACCTGACTGTTGTTAAGTAAAACCATAAGGAACATACCGATAATCAATAATGATAAAAGATCAGTTTTTATCCGCAGGCAATTTCCTATTGCAAGAAAAAATATTGCAATCATTCCGCACAAAATTATAATATACTGATATATTGACGGTAAAGTAAGTGTTAGGAAGTCACTAAAGATCATCAAAATACAAATAACATACATATACAATTTGACAAATAAATCCTTATAGCCTATTTTCATTTCCTTTCCCCCACCAATAATATCAGATACTTTCAAGAAATTTTAGGAAAGGTTTTGATGACTCTCCGAAAGTGTTTCTTATTTCCGAAAAATCGACCTCTTTATTGCTTTCCAGACTTTCATTACAATGTGTTACGATTTTATCAATATAATCGCTGTCGGATTTCATTGAAAAGTTATCGGATAATCCGGCACGATTAAGAAAATCACCTATTTTGCTGTGTTCAATATCTGCTGAGGTACAATCAAATGCGTAAAAAGGTGTATTCCCTAAAATTGAAAAACAGGTACCATGAAAATATGAAGTTACCATAAAATCCAGACAAGAAATAATATGAACCCATTCAAACGGAGTAACAGTCATAACATTCACAAAACCCTGCATATAATCATACAAAGCAATAAATTCAATATTTTTCCCCAATCTTCTTTTTAATTCCATAGCTAAGCTGCGTTCGGTATTCATAAATCCGACAAGCTTTTTATCTGTTTTTATACCGAATTTTTCTTTTAAAATTCTTCTGCCTTTTTCCTTATCTATACAAAAATCAAACATAAAAACCGGATCGCATACCAAATCCACCGATTTTGATGTAAGTGCTTCCAATTTCTTTTTTGTGCAGACATCCCTTGCACTCAGATATGAAAAATCAGATACAAACTTTTCAATCAGTTTACTATCCTCATAACTTAAGACGGAATCATCGCTAAGTGAGGATATTGCATATGTACACTTCATACAACCAAAATCTCCGTCAAGCCAGTACGGAGTCGGAAAACCTCTGAAATTATCAGTCCTCCAGATTTCGTCACTGCCGGCAATTATCAGATCGTATTTACCGTAAACAGCTTTTCTCAGATCCTCTGTATTATCAGAAATAATTTTTTCTTTTGATACAGGAACCGATTCAATAATTTCATCAAACATTTTGTGTCGTTTTCTGATGCAAAAATACCTTAACGGATTTCTCATCGGTCTGACAGCATACCTCTTTACCGCTTTGACCATATTAAAGTTAATAAGCTCCGCATTATATCCAAGTGTCCTTAACGCCGTTACCAAAGCGTACCCCTGTAAAAATGAACCGTAATTATTTGATTGATAATAAGTAAGTATCCCAATATTCATTCTTTTATCCCTTACGTTTTAATTTTTTGTATTTATTATAAATTTTTTTGAAATTTTCCGGCTTTAAATATATAAAAGCATAAATAACAAGCTTTAGCCTTAACCCAAGTTGTGACCTGAAAATTGATACTCTATGTGCTTTCAAAACCGATAACATTTTTTCTTCAAATTTTCGGGTTTCCGTAGAACTGTTTCTGTATTGGTTCAGCATTATCCACATACTATGGGCTATATATGTATCTACAGATTTTTTTAAATCCGGATATTTATTCAAAACTTCATATTCAACAATATCTGTCATATCATTTATGCTGAAAACCTTTTCGGTAAATCCCCGCCTTGTTTCACCGTCACCGAGCAAATTATAAAAGTACCCCTTATTATGACAAAATGCCGATTTTCCGTTTTCGAGGAGAATTCTTATTATAAATTCCTCATCCTGTCCCCGTTTCAGTTTTTCATTCAGTTTCAAGCTGCCTATACAGCGTTTTGATATAAGCTTACCCCAACAAGAAAAAATTAACCTATGCTCCAAAAAAAGCTGTAAAGTTTTCTTAAAATCAATTATACCTTTCACATTTCCGTTAGTCCATAAATCATTACGATCCTGATATTCGGCAACAACATCAAACCAGATCATATCGGAATTTGTGCTGCTCAATGTTTTTGCTGCCAATTCCAGAATATCACTACTTAATCTGTCGTCGGCATCAACAAATGTTATATACTCACCTACAGCAGCACAAAGCCCATCGTTCCTTGCAGCAGCCGTCCCTTCATTTTGTTTATGTATCACTGTGATCCTGCTGTCATGCCCTGCATATTCATCACAAATCACGGAGCAGCTGTCGGGAGAACCGTCGTCAACAAGAATTATTTCAATATTA
>CANPXK010000088.1 GCA_947585965.1 uncultured Clostridia bacterium | reverse complement strand
GCTTTTGAGTTCGTCGGTAACTACGTCTCGGTGGACTTTCACCACAGAGCATTGGTATGCCCGTCATACTAAAAAGTGTGTACAACCGAAGCTGCACACACCGAAAAACGCAAACTCCGATTGTTGTCACACAAATTTAATCAGAACAGGTATCACACCATACATTCATCATGTGGAATTTGCATTTTTACCAAATTCAATAGATGAATGTACAAAAGGGTACAGTACCCCCCAATAAAAAAGATACCTACTTCCGATTATTAAGATTTGTGTGACAACGTCATATTAACACATTTTCCTGTGAATTGCAATAGAAAATATCAATTTTTATCCTAATTATAAATTGCAATATAAAATGTCCGTGAAATTAAGCGAAATTTAATTTAATAAGCTCATTGGAAGATAATCCACCCAAAATACGGTGAGGATGATTGCTGATTCAATAATAAATTTGTTTAAGTTTCTCCGAATGGAATTTGCTGATATCCGCCCCTTTGGGATGAATTTTCTGATGAAATACCGGAATTCCTGTTCGGGTTTTGTTCTCTTTTTATTATGAATATGGTTGTTTATATCTATTTAGGGATATGAAAATATACAAATAGTTTATTATTAAATAAATAATACAAAATGTATATAAAAACCTTAAATTTTTTTAAAAAAAGACTTGCTTTTTTTTTACAGAGGTGTTATAATAACAAAGTCGTCAGGTGAGGCGATAAAAAATAAGAAGAGTCGGTGTTGATGACGTTGAGGGTCCACCCGTTCCCATGCCGAACACGGAAGTTAAGCTCAATGGTGCCGAAAATACTTGGATGGTGACGTCCCGGGAAGATAGGAAGATGCCGACATTATAAAGCAGCCGCCCAATAGGGCGGTTGTTTTTTCGTGGCATTTTTGTTGCGTCAGAGTTTGATATATAAAATACTAAATGAAATATACGTATGGCAAGTGATGTTTTGTATGAAGCAATGAAATTGGCGGCAAAGAATAGAAAAATAAAGGCTTCGCCCCGGCACGATTTGTACAAAAGAGTCGATCCGTATTTTTTTAGTGTATTTTATGTAGCACAAAATGAGGATGAACTTAAAACCGAAAATGTTAATATTTGTTCGGATATTGGTTTGAAATACTGTCGCTTTGACGAATTGCGTATCGGTATTATAGAGCCGGAGAAAGATTGTCGGTTCACAGATAAGATCAGGGCAAATTTCCGATATTTCATTTTGTTCCTTTTACTGAAACTGTACGGTACCGTATCAGATGCTTTGCCTAAAATTTCATTATCGGATCGTTTAGTGTATTTAATTGGATTTGTTTTTCCGTTTTTTGAAATAATATATACCGCAGACGGCAATAACCGCGGCAGATATACCCCTGAGTATCCATGCATATGTTCCGTGCAGCAGGTCGGCTTCGACAAATTCATTTGTAAGCCACCAACCGCCGAGGAAAAGAAAATATATGCTGATTGGTATTATAATTTTCCCTTCCCTCCTGAAACGCACAAAAAGCATTATGCCCACAACAAACCATAAAGCGGCATAAACATAACCCATAAAATCAGCTCCTTAAGTATGTAGGGGTTTATTTCCTTTTTTTACTGCGGTCGGAGTTGAACAGCATACTGAAGATGAAATACAGTGCTATGGCGATGAGTCCGCAGTAATGAATTATGTCCATAAAGACATTATCGGGTATCATCTGGTCAAAAGCGTAATCTGTCAGTATCCATATACCCTCGAAAAGAAAAAATAATGCAACCGGACGATAAAATGCAAAGCTTCTCATCCTGGGACCGAACATTATGGTCGTTGCGGCAAGGCAGGCAACAGCCGATAATATAGCAAGAATCATAAAAATCACACTCCTGTTTCTACATAATAAGAATTATACAATTTATTCGGGAAAAAATCAAGACTGTTATATTTTTTGGTGTAAATACTAAAAAATATACAAATTGAAATAATCGAATATAATATACAAATAGTATATACTTTCGTGATGCCGGATATTTTGAAAAGAAATTGTATTTATACAGATAAAAAAATGTCATGTTTAACCTGACGGGAAAGAAGTCCGGGGCTGTCGCAGCAAGAAAAGCGGCGGCCCAAAAAAATATGCAAAAAACAACAGCCGGACTATGAAAAATCCGACTGTTGGTGTGAAATAGAAGTATGCACAAACACAACTATTTACAAAAAGATTATACAACAAACGGAATAGAAAAGCAACTAAAAATTCCGTTTGAAATAGAAAGTAAATTCTCAAAGTAAATTCCACAGTGGAATTTACTCTGAGAAGAAAAAAGCGATCCGGTGATTTTGCTGAGTCGGTATGTGGAGGAAATGAATTTAACTGACTTGTATTCCACTTATAAAAGAATAAAGAAAAATCAAGCAACACCGGGACAGCTTTTAAAGATATTGCTGTACGGATATATGAATCGTGGGTATTCGAGCAGGCATTTTTCGTTGTGTGCTGAAAAGCTGTTGGCACAAATGAGTAATTTTCTTTATGGGATCGGGGAAATATCCGGAAAAAATATATTTGTTGATGGAACAAAAATTGAATCATGTGCAAATAAATATATATTTGTTTGAAAAAGAAGTAACAAAGAATCTTGCAAGACTATTGGAAAATATTGCGGTATTTGTATAAAAATGTAACTGCCGAAAGCATTCTTTTAGCCATGGCTCATAACATTAACAAGCTTCATAGAAAAATTCAATCTGATAGGACGGGAATTTATCTGTTTGATTTGAAAACTATTGCTTGAATTTTGAAATTCAAAAATTGTACACTAAAAAAATTGACGTAATTCGGTTACGTCTTTTTGTCATTTTCGTTAGGGTATTTTACATTCATTTTATATATTTATTTTCTTTTATGCAAAAATGCAAGGGCTGCCGCTCTGTGTTTTTTACGCTTATGCGACAGCCCCTTAATTTTTTGTTAATGTAGAGTTTTTGGAAATAAGTCATAATATATTATAGATTGCCATTTATTTTAACCGGATTAACAAAGCTTTGACCCGATGAGGTATAATTTTTTTAATTTTCTACCTATCCTTGAAGGAGGTGTGAAAATGGAAAATAAAACCCTACAGGCAACATTTACCGCGGCAGCCGCTGCTTTTGTCGTATATTGCAATACACTTGCAGTTCCTTTGATTATTTTGGTGATAGCAATGCTTGTGGATTATATCACCGGTATCACATCGGCTTATATAAACCGTGAGCTTTCAAGTAAGGTTGGACTAAGAGGAATAGTAAAAAAAATATCATATATGGCACTTGTCGCTGTGGCAATGGGTGCGGATTATCTGATTTACGGCGGCTTTTCTGCGATAAACATTCAGATTAATTATGATTTGTGGTTCAGCGTCCTTGTTACAATATGGCTGGTAATAAACGAGATGATAAGTATTCTTGAAAATCTCGTCAAAATCGGAGTACCTATTCCCGGATTTTTAACAAAGCTTATTGGCAAGCTTAAGACAGAAGCAGATAAGGAAAATGAATAGTTAAATATTCTCGGGCGGAGAGGTTCTGTGTTATTCAGAATTATTCCGCCCTGTTTGTATAATTATTTAATCAGACGTTCTGTGTTGTGATTTTATATACATAGGGAAATTTAATGCCATTATTTAAAAGCTGAAAATTTATAGTATTTGTACTATATGTGCGTATTTCCGTACAATATAGAGACAGCAATTTATATATAATAATTAAATGAAATGTTTAACTTCTATGAATATTGTTGGATTTATAATTTGCTGATTGACTCAGGTGGGTTGCTGTAGTATGATCGTAATATAGTTGTTTTAGTGTATTATTGTAGTGTATTACTGTATTATATGGTAACATTATATTTTTGATTGCACGGTCGTGCATTAGGGGAACCTTTGAATTTTGGAATTATAATTTCTTGTTTTAGAAATAAATAAGAGAAAACACCATAATAAATCGGGAAGTGTTAGCGTGAATAATGTGGATTTAATAGGTAAGACCGTATTGGTAACAGGGGCGGCAGGTTTTATCGGAGCAAATTTGGTAAAAAGACTGCTTGCGGATGCACCGTCGACTAAGATAATCGGTATTGACAATATGAATGATTATTACGATGTCCGACTTAAAAAATACAGGCTTGAGGAGCTTAACAAAAGTGATAGTTTTAAATTTATAAAGGGTAGTATTGCGGATAAGAAACTTGTACAAGCGATTTTTGAGAAATATAAGCCGAGTGTTGTGGTTAATCTTGCTGCACAAGCCGGAGTCAGATATTCCATAACAAATCCCGATGCATATATAGAATCGAATCTTATAGGTTTCTTCAATATTCTTGAAGCTTGCAGAAATTATCCGGTTGAGCATTTGGTTTATGCTTCAAGTTCTTCTGTATACGGGTCAAATAAAAAGGTTCCGTATAGTACCGATGACAAGGTGGATAATCCCGTTTCGCTGTATGCGGCGACAAAAAAATCGAATGAGCTTATGGCTCATGCATATTCAAAGCTTTACAATATACCGTCAACAGGACTTCGTTTCTTTACTGTTTACGGTCCTGCCGGTCGCCCTGATATGGCATATTTCAGCTTTACGGATAAGCTGAGAAACGGTGAAACTATAAAAATATTCAATTACGGGAATTGCAAACGTGATTTCACGTACGTTGACGATATTGTTGAGGGTGTTATCAGAGTAATGCATGGGGCACCGGAAAAGAAAAACGGTGAGGACGGACTTCCCGTTCCTCCATATGCCGTTTACAATATCGGAAATAATCATCCGGAGAATCTGCTTGATTTTGTAAGTATTCTTCAGGAGGAACTTGTGAGTGCCGGTGTGCTTCCGCATGATTATGACTTTGAAGCACATAAGGAGCTTGTTCCAATGCAGCCCGGAGATGTTCCGATTACCTATGCGGATACGGATGCTCTTGAGATGGATTATGGATTTAAGCCGAAAACCTCGCTCAGAGATGGTTTAAGAAAATTTGCACAGTGGTATAAGGAATTTTATTTATGACGAAGAGGGCGGAAAAAATGGAAAAGAAATATGTTATAACAGTTGCCGGAACCGGCTATGTAGGTCTTTCTATAGCAGTTTTGCTTTCGCAGAACCACAAAGTATATGCGGTTGACATAGTTCCCGAAAAGGTAGAGCTTATCAATAAAAGAAAATCGCCTATACAGGATGAATATATAGAGAAATATCTTGAAGAAAAAGATCTCGATTTAACTGCGACCCTTGATGCGGAAACAGCGTATAAGAATGCTGATTTTGTTGTAATAGCTGCACCTACAAATTATGACAGCAAGACACAGGATTTCGATGCATCGGCAGTTGAGTCGGTGATTAAGCTTGTTATGCAGTATAATCCCAATGCTATTATGGTAATAAAATCCACAATACCAGTGGGATATACAAAGCAGATAAGAGAAAAGACCGGCAGTAAAAATATTATGTTCAGCCCGGAATTTCTCAGAGAATCAAAGGCACTGTATGATAATCTTTATCCGAGCCGGATAATTGTCGGAACTGATATGGAAGATGAGAGGCTTGTTGAAGCAGCACATACTTTTGCGGGTCTTTTGCAGGAAGGTGCCGTAAAAGAAAATATAGATACGCTTTATATGGGATTTACGGAGGCTGAGGCGGTTAAACTTTTTGCAAATACTTACCTTGCCCTCAGAGTAAGTTATTTTAATGAGCTTGACACCTACGCAGAAATGAAGGGTCTGAATACACAACAAATAATTGACGGTGTATGTCTTGACCCGAGGATCGGTGCACATTATAATAACCCGTCTTTCGGATACGGTGGTTACTGTCTGCCAAAGGATACAAAGCAACTGCTTGCAAACTATCGTCATGTGCCCCAGAATCTTATTCAGGCTATTGTCGAGAGCAACCGAACCAGAAAAGACTTTATTGCCGACAGGGTACTCAAACAGGCAGGTTACTATGATTATTTTAACTGTGTAGATTTCAAAGCAGAGGAAGAAAAAAATTGTGTTGTGGGTGTGTACAGACTTACGATGAAGAGTAACAGTGATAACTTTCGTCAGAGTTCTATTCAGGGGGTTATGAAGCGTATCAAAGCTAAGGGTGCTACTGTTATTGTGTATGAGCCGACGCTTGAGGATGGCAGCACGTTTTTTGGAAGCATTGTAGTGAATGATTTTGAAAAATTTAAGACCGAAAGCAGTGCTATTATTGCTAATAGGTACGATGAGAGTCTTGATGATGTTATAGATAAGGTATATACAAGGGATTTGTTCGGTAGGGATTGATAATAATGTTTATAAAAATTAACCCGGTTTTTTGTAATTAAGGTAATTAATGAAAAGAGGAATACCTTTTGAAAAATAAGATAAAGATAGTTGTTGCTGCACATAAGAAACACGAAATGCCAAAGGATGGAATGTATATACCGTTACATGTGGGTGCTGCCGGAAAGAAAAGTGATGATGGTACGCCTGTGGATTTCGGATATGTAAGGGATGATACCGGCGATAATATTTCAGAAAAGAATTTTCGCTTCGGTACGCAGACCGGTTTATATTGGATTTGGAAAAATATAGATGCCGAATATAAAGGTCTTGTACATTACAGACGTCACTTTGTTGGTTCTCATCCGAATAAGAAAGATTTGGTGGGTTCGGCAATAACCTTTGAAGAAATTAAGCCAATGCTTAACCGGTACAAGGTGTTTGTACCCAAAAAAAGGCACTATTATATAGAATCGCTCTCGTCACATTATGCACATACGCGTGATGTGAGTAATTTTAAATCGGAGCGTGTTGACACTAATTGGACCATTTTACAATGCAAGCAAATTGAATAAATGATAAATACATGGAATCAAGTTTATCATATTTGGTAAAGACTTTACGAAATCCTTTGAGCCATCGAAATAACCTCTCTATGGTGTTCCTTCGTTTATAAAGTTCAACATCATATTCCCAAGGATCTGAGCGGTTTTTATTTGGTGGAACAACAGGTTTATGTCCGTAATTACCAGCAAGATTACGTGTTTTATCCCCTTCATATGCCTTATCCATCAAGTAGGGTATACCTTGATACTCATTTCCTATTTTTTCGATTTTTTGAAATTGTTTTTTAGTAATTCTCATGTATTTAGTGTCGACACGCTCTAAATCGACAGTCAAAATTCAGTGTGTTTACTTATTTTTCTATAGAGGTTCCGAAATTTCTTATTTTTGATTTTAAAAATTTTTTACCCCCGGAAGTATAATTTTTTCGATTTTCCCACTATCTATGAAGGGGGTGAGGAAATGGAAAACAGAACTTTGCAGGCTACATTTACGGCAGCAGCTGCTATGTTTGTTGTATATTGCAATGCACTTGCTGTTCCGCTTATAGTATTGGTTACAGCGATGCTCGTTGATTATATTACGGGTATCGCTTCTGCGTTTATAAACCGTGAGCTGTCCAGTAAGGTGGGACTCAGGGGAATAATAAAAAAAATATCATATATAGCTCTTGTTGTTGTTGCTATGGGAGCGGATTATCTGATTTACGGCGGCTTTTCAGCAATAAATATTCAGTTTGATTATAATATGTGGTTCGGTGTCCTTGTGACAATATGGCTTGTAATAAACGAAATGATAAGTATACTTGAAAATCTTGTCAGGATTGGAGTTCCGGTTCCCGTATTTTTGACAAAGCTTATAAGCAGGCTCAAAACGCAAGCAGATAAGGAAATTAAATAAGTTAATTAATACATTACTGATAATATAAGTGCGGAGAGATTGTATATGTGGTGCAATTTCTCTGCTCTTTTGTATTTTATGCAGCAGATTTAAAAATATTAAGGGGTTATTCAGGGAAAATAAGTTTGTTTATCGACAGGTTGGTAATAATACTATAAAAATTTCTCTTTATTTTTCATATTTTTAAAATTTTTGTTGACTTAATCAATTGGTGATAGTATAATTGAAATGTGTTAGCGTTACCGTTGTGTCACCGTCCATGAGATGCTTATATTTAAGACCGGTTTGTTAATATGCCTTTGTCGGTAATTTTATAGAGAGAAATTATTTATAAATATCAGGGCGGGTTAACGGAATATATTGATATGACGGATAAGCAGTATTTCCGGTTAATTTTGTGTTTTTAAAGGTAATGAAAAAAGCACACGAATACTGCCCGAAAAAATATGGCAATTAAAAAATTACCCTGAAGGATGTGAGCTGATTGGCAGACTTCGATATATCTTTTTATAGGAATAAAAAAGTACTTGTAACAGGACATACCGGATTTAAGGGATCATGGCTGTGTAAAATACTTACTGATGCGGGTGCTGATGTGACAGGGTATTCGCTTGAACCGCCTACGGATCCGTCACTGTTTGAAATTGCGGAAATAGGACGGGATATACATTCCGTAATTGGGGATATAAGGGATTACAGTACTTTGAAAAAAGCCTTCGATGAAGCACAGCCGGAGATAGTATTTCATCTTGCGGCACAGCCTATTGTAAGAAACAGCTATAAGGATCCCGGATATACATATGAAACGAATGTTATGGGTACAGTTAATATTCTTGAATGTGTGAGAAATAGTTCATGTGTCAAATCATTTTTGAATGTTACGACCGATAAGGTTTATTTTAATAAAGAATGGGTGTGGGGATATCGTGAAGACGAAAAATTGGATGGTTATGATCCATACTCAAATTCAAAATCATGTTCGGAGCTTGTAACACATAGTTATAAGGACAGTTTTTTTTCGGACGGGAGAGCTGCAATATCGACTGCACGGGCAGGCAATGTCATAGGTGGAGGGGATTTTGCAGACTACAGGATAATACCTGATTGTATAAGAGCAGTACAGAGAAATGATGATATTATGGTAAGGAATCCGCTTTCAATAAGACCGTATCAGCACGTACTGGAATCTTTATATGTGTATCTTATGATAGCGGCAGCACAATATGAGAATATAAAATATGCAGGATGCTATAACGTCGGTCCTGACGATAGGGATTGTTGTGAAACAGGTGCTTTGGTTGACTTATTTTTGAGGTACTGGGGCAGTGGTCAGAAACGTATTGACTGCTGTGACGAAGGTCTTCATGAGGCTAATGTATTAAAACTTGATTGTTCTTTGCTGAAAAACACTTTCGCTTGGTCCCCGCGGTGGAATATTGAGAAGGCAGTCGAAAAGGTTGTGGAGTGGAGTAAATGCTGGTTAAATCACGGTGACGTGAGAGTGTGTATGGATAGGCAGATTGATGAGTTTTTTGCATAAAGACGTGTGTTTGGGTACTTTCGTAAAATGAGTTTATGATTATGGGAGATTATATGAATGGAAAATCGTGAAAATGAGGAACAGGCAAGAAATAAAATTAAGGAATTGGTATCTGAATACTATCACAATTTTAAAAGCGAAAATCGAAAATTTAAGCCCGGAGATCGTATAAATTATGCAGCTCGTGTTTTTGATGAAAAGGAAATGTGCAGTCTGACGGATGCAATGCTGGACTTTTGGCTTACAACAGGGAGATTTTCCGCACAGTTTGAGAAAGAGTTTGCCGAGTGGATCGGTGTCAGATATGCCCACCTTGTAAACAGCGGTTCGTCGGCAAATCTGATTGCTTTTTCTGTTCTTACATCCCCTGAGCTTGGTGACAGACAAATAAAGAGGGGCGATGAAGTTATAACCGTTTCCTGCGGATTTCCCACAACAATAGCACCTATTATTCAATACGGAGCAGTTCCTGTATTTACGGACATTACAATTCCTCAGTATAACATAGATGTAACCAAGCTCGAAGCTGCATTGAGCCGGAAAACCAAAGCTGTTATGATTGCACATACTCTGGGAAATCCGTTCGATCTTAAAAGTGTGGCAGATTTTTGCCATAGGAATAATTTATGGCTTATAGAGGATAATTGTGATGCTTTAGGGGCGGAATATACAATTAATAATGAAACAAGATTTACCGGTACATGGGGTGATATAGGAACGTCAAGCTTTTATCCTCCGCATCATATGACCATGGGTGAAGGCGGCTGCGTATATACAAATAATTCCCTACTCAGCAATTTGATAATTTCTTATCGTGATTGGGGACGTGACTGTGTATGCCCATCGGGGCAGGATAATTTTTGCGGTCACCGATTTGACGGACAGTATGGTAAGCTTCCTGTAGGTTACGATCATAAATACATTTACAGCCACTTTGGATATAATCTTAAAATTACGGATTTGCAGGCAGCTATTGGTGTTGAACAGTTAAAAAAGCTCCCGGATTTCATCAGGCTCCGACGACATAATTGGAATAGGCTATATTCTGCTTTGGAATGTCAGGCAGATAAAATAATTTTACCCGAACCTGCGGAAAACAGCAATCCGTCGTGGTTTGGTTTTCTCATATCTGTAAGACCGGAAAAGGGTTTGAACAGAAACAGAGTGGTTAGCTTTATAGAGGAGCGTAATATACAGACACGGTTATTGTTCGGCGGCAATCTTATAAAACATCCCTGTTTTGACAAGATATACGCAACAGATGCATATCGTGTTGTCGGTACTCTTGATAATACGGAATTTGTAATGGATAATGCCTTTTGGGTTGGTGTATATCCCGGTATGACGGATGAAATTATTGATTATGCGGCGGATGTAATTATTAAGGCATTAAATAATTGAAAGATAACATTAAAGGTCGGATTCATAAATGAAACAAAGACTTGCTGATTATATTGCGGATTTTCTTGTTGAACATGGTGTAACAGATTGTTTTA
>CANPXK010000087.1 GCA_947585965.1 uncultured Clostridia bacterium | reverse complement strand
GGTACAATATCATGTTGGTTGGTTTCGTTAAGCATTTCCTCACGGATCACTTTCAGACGATAGTAAAATGTCTTTACCGATAGTCCCTGCATGACACACCAGTCATTCACCTTCATACCGCTCCGCTGATATTCTTCATACATCCGTTTCCAGTTATCATGTCTGACAACTTGCTTTACCTCCGCTATTTTATCCATTTTTATCAACTCCTTTTCCGGTCTTAACACTTATCCAGACCTGCTTGGAGTTATTTTACCATTTTCAAATTATTATTTGAAGTCGCTGGAGGATTGAGGGGATACCCTCCAAAACAAATTTCCGACACACTTATTATACCATAAATGTGCCGGAAAGTCAAGTGTTTATGCGGTTTTTTGAGTATTTTATTACATGATATCGGGCTTTCTTTTTGCCTTTTTTATTGCCTTTGGCTGCTCTATCGAAAGTCCCTGCATCAGCCATGTGTATTGCTCAGATGTGATCTGTTCGGCCTCTGTTTTGTTTCTCGGCCACTGAAATCTGCCGTTATCCAGACGCTTGTAAAGCAGCAGAAAACCATCACCTTCCCACAGCAATGCCTTGATTCTGTCGTACTTTCGTCCGCAAAACAGAAATACTGCTCCCGAACATACATCAAGCTTAAAATTCTGCTGAATGATACCTGCAAGTCCGTCAATACCCCGACGAAGATCTGTGTATCCGCACACAATGTAATACGGTCCGCTTATTTCCTTTAACATGATCTCATCCCTCGAAGTATGGCTGTCATCAGCTCAACTGATACAGTTTCAGGCAGTTCGATATTTATTCCGTTTCCTGTAATATGTATTTTCTCATCTGACTTTGTTGTACTCATATCTGACGGCATTTCGGTTTTACATTCCACCAGCGGTACAATATCATGTTGGTTGGTTTCGTTAAGCATTTCCTCACGGATCACTTTCAGACGATAGTAAAATGTCTTTACTGATAGTCCATGCATGACACACCATTCATTAACCTTCATACCGCTCCGCTGATATTCTTCATACATCCGTTTCCAGTTATCATGTCTGACAACTTGCTTTACCTCTGCTATTTTATCCATTCTGATCAACTCCTTTTCCGGTCTTTTGACTTATCCAGACCTGCTTGGAGTTATTTTACCATCTTCTGAATACTTTTAGAAGTCACTGGAGGATTGAGGGGATACAATTATTTTCGGAATGTGTTAAGTAATTTAAGTTTGTTTTATATGGTTGATTTTCTTAATATGCAAGCGTGTATGATACACAATCTTTTAAAATATAAGAGTCAAGAGGTCAGATTGCAAACGACAGGAGAAATATATGAATTTACCGGAACTGTAAAGGATAAAATTTTGGTTTCAATTGTATAAAACTTTCTATTGTAATACAGAAGCAATAAATATAAATAATATACGTGATTAATCCAAAAAAGTCAATAGGGCTGTCGCAAGTGATGAGAAAAGATTGCGACAGCCTCTAAAAATATAATTTTTATTTTTTTAATCAAGATATAACCACAAAAAAGCACAAATCAACTCTGAGGGTAGACGATTTTGTCCATCCTCTTTTTACTATTTTGGGGTTTGTCGAGTAAAGTGGGTAAGTTATTGTTTAGATAAAAATTGAAATATAAAATGTCCGTGAAATTAGATGTAAACGGTATCAAGGAGATTTTGGGGCTTTGGATCAGTGAATCAGATGTTAAGCATAACCGGATGCAAATATTTGACGAGCTAAAAGCGCAAGGACTACAAGGCTTTTACTGCTCAGTTCAAAAAGTTCCATGGTGCACCCGGCTAAAAGCTACTGAAGCTGAATTTGAACGATTCAAGCAGGCTTAGAGTGCTTATCCGGAAGCTGTTGATGTGTGTAGATTTCGGAACCGGCAGCACGTTACACGGTTGTTCAACTACGGCAGTGCAGTACGCAAAGTCATGTACACAACAAACGCTATCGAGAACGTCCATTCCGCTTTTCGTAAGATAACAAAAAAGGAACCTTTCCGAGCGAAGATGCTCTTCTCAGGCTCCTTTATCTGCGTATTACCGAATTGTACTAAAAATGGAATAACCGTCCTGGTGCTAACCGAGCTCTTGTCAGAAACCGGTTTGCTCAGGATAATGACATTCAGGAAAGAGTCCGCAAATACAATAATTTATGATATCCCTCTGTGAAATACACACTACAATCCTATGCCGCCAAAAAATAACTTACACACTTTACTTTACAAACCCTTTGATTATATATTCTTCAATTATACATTCATGCTTTTTATCCTTGCTGTCCTTATCATAATTTATCCCTACAAGCAGAATTTTATTATAATCCTTCAAAGCATCGGGATAATTCCGGTTTTTAATCTGTTCAACTGCCGACATGGCGGACTTATTATATTTCAATTCAACTATAATCGGTATTCCGTCCACATTACGGAAATTCGGTACAAAAATAACATCGGCATACCCCTTCCCGGCAGGCATTTCCTGAATTATATTGTATTTCTCCCTTGCATAATAATATGCGATAAGCACAGTGTACCTCAGTGCCTGTTCATTATTATAATGCAGCGGATCACAGCCCTCCTGATGAACACGTTCTATCCTTTCTGCAACCTCTTCGGCTTTACCCGAAAGCGTAAGTGCAAGAAGTTCCCTTGATTGCTCGAGTGCCTTTATGGCATTACCCCATTTTCCCTCCGCTTTCATGCTCGTTACATACTCATTTGCTACCTCTTTATTCGGTATATAAACCTCCTCGCTGTCCTGCAGATATCCGAGATAGCCTAAATGCACAAGCAACGTAAATACGTCATCCTTTGATTTTAATGACGTCATATCATTCTGAAACGTATTGGTATCTATTTTTATCTTCACACCCGCAAGCAGCTGCTCCACTGCATCATACAAACCGTCAAAATTCATGGAAATATACTTTGACAATGCCTCATATGTTTCCGTTCTCGACCAATAATTTGTATATTTATTTTTTTTAATTGATGATATCACAGAGCGTGGGCAGTATAAATGTACATCACTTTCAATCTTATAACCGTCGTACCAATAACGCATTTCCTTAATGTTTTTATTATACTTCCTACAAAGCTCTGTTACTTCTTTTTCGGTAAAACCGGTATATTCAGACATCTCAGCCGATTCTATCATTGAGTACTCATCAAACATATTCAAAGCCGAATGTGTACCATATTTCTTGATTGGAAGAATCCCCGTCATATAAGCGAGAGCAACATAGTTCTGATCCTTCAGCCAGTCCCTTATAAAATCAAGATATTTTTTCTGTGCTTCCTTATTATCCTTATGCTCTCGGAATATACAATCCCACTCATCTATCAGTATTACAAACGGTATTTCCTCCATACCGTATATATCCGACATACAAAAAGACAAACCATGTTCAAAATCAATTTCATCAAGATACTTTTTATATTCTTTTCTGAAATCTCTCATTACAGTTTTTTTAAGCAACTCAAGCATATCATCCATGGATTTACTGTTGCTCAAAAACCTCTGCATATTTATATGAATAACATTATATTTATTCATGTGCTTATCCCATTCGGGTACTTTAGAAATTTTCAGTCCTTCAAACATTTTCCTTGAATCACAGCCTCTGCTGTAGTACGCCGACAGCATTTCGAGGTTCACGGACTTTCCGAATCTTCTCGGTCGGCTTACACATAAGTATTTATTCTTTGTCCTCACATTACTGTTTGTAAAAAATAACATTGCACTTTTGTCAACAAATATCTCCGTATTCAAAAGTTCCCGAAAACCGTCATTTGCAGGATTAAGATAAATTCCCATACTCTCCACTCCTCCGTTTCGTTATCTATATTATAATAATTTTTGCTCTCAATTACAATACATTTATGCACTCATGCATATGTACGGCTGTAAGATTTTTCCCACAGCCGTACACGTAAATTTATTTTATATATTCTTCAATTATACATTCATGTTTTTTATCCTTGCTGTCCTTATCATAATTTATCCCTACAAGCAGAATTTTATTATAATCCTTCAAAGCATCGGGATAATTCCGGTTTTTAATCTGTTCAACTGCCGACATGGCGGACTTATTATATTTCAATTCAACTATAATCGGTATTCCGTCCACATTACGGAAATTCGGTACAAAAATAACATCGGCATACCCCTTCCCGGCAGGCATTTCCTGAATTATATTGTATTTCTCCCTTGCATAATAATATGCGATAAGCACAGTGTACCTCAGTGCCTGTTCATTATTATAATGCAGCGGATCACAGCCCTCCTGATGAACACGTTCTATCCTTTCTGCAACCTCTTCGGCTTTACCCGAAAGCGTAAGTGCAAGAAGTTCCCTCGATTGCTCAAGTGCCTTTATGGCATTACCCCATTTTCCCTCCGCTTTCATGCTCGTTACATACTCATTTGCCACCTCTTTATTCGGTATATAAACCTCCTCGCTGTCCTGCAGATATCCGAGATAGCCTAAATGCACAAGCAAGGTCAACACATCATCCCTGCCCGCAAGGGATGTCATATCATTCTGAAAGGTGTTTATGTCGATTTTCACCTTTTCTCCTGAAAGAAGCCGCTCCGCCGCATCGTAAAGTCCGGCAAAATTCATGGATATATATTTTGACAGCGATTCATAAGTTTCCGTCCGCGTCCAGTAATTATCGTATTTCCCCATCTCTATTGCCATAACGACCGACCTCGGGCAATATAAATGTACTTCATCATTAATCCGGTATCCGTTATACCAGTATCTCATCTCTTCGATATTTTTATTATACTTTTGGCAAAGTGTTTCTACCTCCGTTTCAGTAAATCCGGTATATTCCGAAAGCCTGCCGGAATTTGTCATAGAATATTCATTAAACATATTCAAAGCCGAATGTGTACCATATTTCTTGATTGGAAGAATTCCCGTCATATAAGCGAGAGCAACATAGTTCTGATCCTTCAGCCAGTCCCTTATAAAATCAAGATATTTTTTCTGTGCTTCCTTATTATCCTTATGCTCTCGGAATATACAATCCCACTCATCTATCAGTATTACAAACGGTATTTCCTCCATACCGTATATATCCGACATACAAAAAGACAAACCATGTTCAAAATCAATTTCATCAAGATACTTTTTATATTCTTTTCTGAAATCTCTCATTACAGTTTTTTTAAGCAACTCAAGCATATCATCCATGGATTTACTGTTGCTCAAAAACCTCTGCATATTTATATGAATAACATTATATTTATTCATGTGCTTATCCCATTCGGGTACTTTAGAAATTTTCAGTCCTTCAAACATTTTCCTTGAATCACAGCCTCTGCTGTAGTACGCCGACAGCATTTCGAGGTTCACGGACTTTCCGAATCTTCTCGGTCGGCTTACACATAAGTATTTATTCTTTGTCCTCACATTACTGTTTGTAAAAAATAACATTGCACTTTTGTCAACAAATATCTCCGTATTCAAAAGTTCCCGAAAACCGTCATTTGCAGGATTAAGATAAATTCCCATACTCTCCACTCCTCCGTTTCGTTATCTATATTATAATAATTTTTGCTCTCAATTACAATACATTTATGCACTCATACATATGTACGGCTGTAAGATTTTTCCCACAGCCGTACACGTAAATTTATTTTATATAGAACATCCATGAATCGAATTTGCCGATAATAAATATTCCTGACTGAAGCAACGAAAGATAAGCAAATTTTTGTATTATCATATTATAATGACAGTGCCACCGTTCCTTTTATAACGATGGCACTTCGGTAAATTATGTATTAATTTTTTGCACCGTACTGTTTGTAATATGCATCAATAGATTCCTTGAGCCTGTCATCAATAATGACCTTACCCTTATATTCTTTGTTGTAAAGATGTTCAATTACTTCCGCCATTGTAACAATGGCTGTTGTTTTAAGTCCGTATTTTTCTTCAATTTCCTTAAGTGCACTCTTTTCGCCCTGTCCTCTCTCCATTCTGTCAACGGAAACAACAAGACCTATTGTTTCAACATCTCCTTGAGCTCTTATTATCGGAAGTGTTTCCTCGATGGATGTACCCGCCGTGGTAACATCCTCTATAATAACCACTTTATCTCCGTCATTTATCGGACTTCCGAGGAGAATACCCTTATCTCCGTGATCCTTTACCTCCTTGCGGTTAGAGCAATACCGTATATCAGCACCATATTTTTCACTTATAGCCATAGATGCCGCAACCGAGAGCGGTATTCCCTTATATGCAGGTCCGAAAAGAACATCAAAATCAAGACCGAACTTTCCTTTTATTGCCTCAGCATAATATCCGCCAAGTCGCCTGAGCTGTTCACCTGTGCGATAAAAGCCCGTATTGACAAAGAACGGAGTTTTTCTTCCGCTTTTTGTAATAAAATCCCCGAATTTAAGAACCTGACAATCAACCATAAATTCAATAAATTCTTTCTTATAATTTTCCATATTCTACCTCCGTGCATTATTTATAAGAATATAATAACATAATTTTAATGCTTTGTAAACTACATTCTGTAATCTGTTCCGGCAAGGAAAATAGGGAATCGATCTTTAAGCGGAGTCATATCACTATTTCTCACGTCCGAGAAGCCTGTCAACGGGTACTTCAAGTATATCAGCAAGTGCAACAAGTTCAATATCCGTTACATACCTTATCTGACCCTCAAGTTTTGAAAGACCCGAGGCATTCATATCAACCCCCCTGACCTGAAGCTGAGCAAGAAGTTCTTTCTGCTTCATTCCTTTTTTCTTACGAACTTCCTCAACTCTTGTACCAATAAGATTTCTGTTCCCAAGCGCCTGTTTACGCAATCTCATGGAATACACCTCACTAATAAAATTGTTCAATATGCATTATAGATTATTGACAAAAAAATGACAATAGCCATATTGCAAAAAAATAATAGTTGAAAGTTATACAAATCAGTTATTCACCTCTGTTTTTTATACAAAATAATATGTTTAAAATTGTTGACTATTTCAAAGGTGTAAATTTTTTTGTATAAAATTTATAATGTTTTTCCAAATAAGATTTAAATTTAATGGAAAATAAATTAAAATAGTATTAATCAATTATGAATAAAATGTAAATTTTAAAGTTATTTGTTGAATTTCTATTTATTTTAACGAAAAAAGGAGAAAATTGTTTAATAAAAGGTTCAGACAGGGAAGTATACATAGTATATACTTGAAACTTACCATGTACATTGGAAAAATCGAGCTTACATATGAGTTTAGGAATGCGGAGTCTGATAAGATATTTCGCAAATTATCTGTCAACGTACGGATTGGAAAAGATTTACGGAATGAAATAATAAATTCAAGCGCTTATACATTTATTATAACCGGAAATCGCACGGATATGTATTTTCCGGCTTACACTCACACTTATAAATACAATGACGGAACAAGCAGAATATATACATAAAGTCTTGGTAACTTGTTCTTTTACGTCAATGAACACCGCAACGAGCGAACGTAAATAGAAAGACATACTGCTGCTTAAAAGTTACCCGTTTGACCTAAAAACAAGTCAAACGGGTCAGCCTACATCAGACAGTCATATTAAGAAAAATTGTCATTTTCGCATATTTTTAAAATAAGAGGTCAATCATATTTATTTACAACGGCAGCATATATTTTAGTATGTTACTTCTTTTATATCTACATATGTATACTTATATTTCTCTCCGGATTCATTTTTGTCAGTTCCAACCGTGCATACAAGTCTGTATTTCAGCATCATATCTTCATTTACATTTATCCTACCTGTTCTTGCTTCAACCTTTTCGTTATCATCACTCGCAACCGGAATAAATTTGAACTCATGTTCTCCGGCTGTCAGGTTCAGATCAAAGGTTTCGGCCGCTGCATACCATTCCTCAGGCGAACCTCTATAGCTAAAATTTTGAAATGAGTTATTAATGGTTTTTACATACTCATTGTCAACATAAACTTCTACATTATTACTTATCACATCAAAAAAATCATATGTATACTCGGCAGTCATAATCAGTCTGACTGTATAAGTTGCTTCATTCGTTCCGGTAAACGAATATCCATTTGTATGCATAGCATTTTTGGTAAGATATCCCGGTATAAGGATAGCTGAAATAATACAAGCAACGGCAGTTAATACCACAAGCACAATAACCCATATACGTTTCTTGTTTTTTTGTGTTGGTGGGGCGTATATTATCGGTGCAGCTTGTTGCTGTACCATATCCGGTACCGCACCACAATATGGACATGAAGGTGCTTTATCGCTGATTTGTTTTCCGCAGTTTATGCAATATATTAATGCCATAATAAAATCCTCCTGAAAATCTTGTCAAAACGGTATTTCTTATAAGGGGTTTTTATGATTAATACTCATGTAGGCATTTGTTTACACTATTCGCTATATCGTGAGCTTCGTGTTTGGGGCAGTTGAAATAATACTCATATGGTTTGTTATTTATATCTTCGTCCCATTTGTTGACATCTTCAGTTTCGGCATAATATGTTATGTCATAAGTTATATCTACTTCTGTCCATTGTCCGTCAATATAGATCATATTCCATACATGAGTTTCCTCTTCGTTCTCACAGGTAATACATGGAATTCCCTGCTCCCGGCACATTATCATATAAATATTTGCAAAATCGAGACATACTCCGACATGGGAATGTGACGGATAAAATTCATCTGTGTCACAATAATTTGCATAACGAGGTTTACCATTAAGATGGTCTATTTTGTAATCGTCGTATGCCATATTCTTTACCATCCAATCATGAAGAAGGGTTGCTTTAAATGCTTTTGATACAGATTTATGATTGGCAGATTCATAATTGGCAACGATTGTGTTAGATTTGGATATCCAGTTAGGGGTATCGAATACAGGTGTTTGACAATCGATAGCACAATATGGGTACATTATATTTAAACTTAATGAATCTTCCGCAGTTATATTTGATTCCTTTATAAGTTTATTTGTGTTTATATTAATATCATTTGGCAAGTCGTCATCTTCGTATTGATGACCGCTGTTTTCACCGTGGCATATATAGAAGTTATAATCTGACGGATCGTTTGATTCACAGTTTACATATAGATATAGATTACAAGTGTTTGTTTCGTCTTTATATTTATATGTGCCTGTGATTGCATAACAACCATTTATGAATGATTCATCATATAAGTCCGCTGTCAGTGTTGTTTTGTCATAATCTACAGTATAATTGGGGCAAGTCCTATCGGGACGTTCATACTGAATTTCAAGATTAGTATATTCCACACCGGACAGATTTGTATAATTTTCAACAGAAAGTGTTCTTCCGTCTATAATTTCGGCTTTAAAGCCGTAATACATCTCTGTGTAAGCGACAATTGTATCGTTTATATATTCATCATTGTATTTGTCAGAACGAGCTTTATCAAAAAGACCAATTCCGACGGTGCCTTTTTGAGTAAAATCAAAGAAATACCAAATTTTGTTTTCTCCGTCAGTTCTAAATAGATTTTGTTCACTTTTCGTATTAGTAAAACACAAAAGATAATCTTTTGTATATTTATCCATGTTTTCATAATATTTTGACGCAATTGCTTTCTCATAATGCGTTTGTTCATAAGTGCTGACTTCGCTTGTTTCCGGTTCATATGAACTTTCGGGTTCACTGCTGTCTTCTGTATCGGAGCCATAACCATAATTCGGACTATAGCTTATTTCCGATTTTTCGGAACTCTCTTGTATACTCGTTACATCTTCAACAGAACTTTCTATTGAACTTTCACTTTCCGTAATTAATTTTCCGGATGTGGTTATATTCTTTGAACAACCACATGATGTAATAACTATTGCTGATAACAGAAATATAATCCCGGCTTTTTTCATTTTATTTGTTTCTCCTTTATAAAAATTTCATACTGTATAATCAGATCCATTTATATATCTGATATAAAGAGCAGCTATGGCAATATATCACCTATTTCCAACAATAAAAATATATTGAAAATGGGAAAATTAAAATTTTTTATTCTGTTGCCCTTCTCTACAGTATCGGCAGTGTTTGTTATCTTTTATTATGTGTGCCAATGTCGGACAACCGGAATCATTTTTAATGCGGTTCCCTTCAACATCCGACATTGGCATCGGCGTATTCTTTTGAATAACTAAATCGGCGTCATTCCAAGTATGCATCATCACAACCAATAATATAATCAGTCTGAGTCGGATATTCCTGCCATCCGCTGCTATCGTAATAAGTCAACATAACGACATAAAAATATATCAGAAAAGGAAATTAAAAAATCTTTTTAGTCTGTTGCCCTTCTCTACAGTATCGGCAGTATCCACCAGAACAGGAATAAGATTAACCAATATTACCACATCTACGATAGTAAGAATAACTGATATAACTATCGCCGTCTTGCATAAATTAATGTTGGTTTTGCTTCGTTGTTTCTTCAGACCCAATATTCCCAATACAACCCCAATGGGCGGAAAAAGGAAAGAAAATATCATCGCACATATTGCTATACTTCCGTTTTCAACTATATCTGTGCTTTGTACTGCTTTTGGAGATTGCACAAATATATGGTTGTTCAACAATACACCGCAGTTAGGACAGCTGCTTTGATTTTCATCAATCTGTTTCCCACACTCACTACAATATATCATTCCCATAATACTCTCCGTTCTTTATAATTTAACTGAAACTAACTATCTCAATGCCGTTACTTAATAATGCCTTACATTTCAGAGTACATGAATATGAAGAATCACCATGTATGTCAATTCTACGAGTTGTGTATTTTGCAGGATTATTTGATTTTT
>CANPXK010000086.1 GCA_947585965.1 uncultured Clostridia bacterium | reverse complement strand
AGTTAGAATAACTCCCATGGTTTTTACCACGGGAGTTTCGCTTTTCTATATTACACTGGTTTATTGAGGGGATACAAAAAACATTCTTGCAAATGGAAGTTATTGGTGGTATAATACTTTTAACGGACAAAAGTCCGTGAATAAACAGATAGGATGAACTATATGTCCAAAACGATTCCGAATGTAACGGATAAAATTTTATATTTTGTCAAAGAGTTTATTGACGAAAACAGCATATCTCCTACAGTGAGAGAAATTTCTGCCGGAACAGGCATCTGCAAAACCACTGTTAATAAATATCTGATGCAAATGCGTGAAACCGGTGTTCTCGATTACAGGGGCAAACGGGGAATAAAAACAAAAGAACAGATCATGACAAATAGAAAAAAGAAAAAGGTTCCGGTTCTTGGTTCTGTCGCCTGTGGTCTGCCGAAGTTTGCCGAGGAAAACATCGAAGAATATGTAGAACTGCCAATTTCAATTTTCGGAGAAGGGAATTTCTTTTTGCTCCATGCTGATGGTGATTCTATGATTAATGCCGGGATAGATGATGGAGATTTGATCCTGATCCGTCAGCAGAATACGGCAGAACCGGGTCAAATTGTAATTGCTTTGATAGGAGATACAACTACCTTGAAAAGATTTTATCCTGAAAATAACCAAATCAGACTCCACCCGGAAAATAATGAATTTGATGACATTTATGTTGACAACTGTATTATTCAAGGTATAGCGGTGAAGGTAATAAAGGATTTGTGAAAACGGGAGGAAGTATATTGAATTTAAAAATCAAACATTGGTATTGCCCGAATTGTGGAAATATGCTGGTTGGATTGGCAGATAAGGGTTATCTGAAATGTATTTGTCCGAATTGCAATGTCGAAATGCAATATACGAAAAAGAACCGTAGAGAGATCGTCATACGAATGTTTAACAGTAAGTCTGTTTACAACTGAATAAAGACAACGGACATAGATAAGCCTTGGCCGAGCTGAAACAGAGCTATTTGCGTAAGTCCCTGTGCCCAAGCTATGACAAGATCGTGCGAGTGTTCCATTAGTGTTGAAGCCGCCGATAGAGCGATACGAAAGTATAGCTATACTGTTCTTTTGTTGAAAGAACAGTATCTGATAACGGTATAACTGTTTGTGTTTACACCTTATCAGAAAAATTGCTGTACAATCAAAGTCGCCCTATCGGCGGCTTTTTTATTTCTCCTCAAACATAATAATATTGGCCACCTCGAAAGGAGTGTTGCCTCTCAAAAAATAACTGACCGAAAAACAAAATATCTGACGCCTGATATGCATTAAGGGCAAACGGATACATACAAACTCTGGTTTTTGAAAAAAGAGTTGTACAGTACCCTTTGATTTCTGCAACCTTTTTGTATTACATGGTGTGTTTCATTGCCGGTACCGCTCAAAAGTACCGGCTTTATTCGTTTGTCCTTATTGCTCCAAATGACAAGAAAGGACAAACGAATTATGAAAATCGAATGGAAATTTATTAATGGAGAAGTATCTGCACTGGAAGTTAATGATGATAGCATTAGCGGATTCATCATCGAGTCAAGAAAAGAAGAAAATAACCTTGAAAGAAAAGAAAGATACCACTGCATATCCTTGGACGGAGTGGATTATAAGGGAGAAGATTTCGCTGATTATGAAACACCCGAATTGATAACCGAGCAGCACCTCGACAATGAGAGAATAATAAACGCCCTTAATACGCTGACTGTGATACAGAAAAAGCGACTGTTAATGCTTGTTTCCGGTCTTACTGTCAGAGAAATAGCAAGGATAGAAAATAAGAATTACAGAAGTGTCTATGAGTCCATTGAGGGAGCAAAGAAAAAATTTTTAGAAAATTTTTGAAAATACCCCCATCAAAACTGTCCTCAAATCTCCGTATAGTGAAGGGCATAAAAAACACAGCCTTTCGGAAAGGATGACTCGATATGCAAAGACTCAAAATCAGCCTCTCAAAGCAGAGGATAAACGGCGGTGTGCTTTCCTGCCGACGTGTCACTGTGAGAGAAAAGCTGCTCCGCTTTCTGCTCGGTACACCAATAAAGCTCACGGTATTGGTTCCGGGCGATACGGTCAGCGAAGTCACCATCAACGAAGGAGGAGAAAATGATGAGTACAATGAGCGAGATTTCGGCACTGCTTGATGAAATCAAAAGCTGCGGCAATACGCTTATCAGTATTTATGATGAGCTGCACAACCTGATCGACAGCAAAGAGCCGGACGAGGAAAAGCCAAAGACAAAAACCCGCAAGAGAAAGACAAGGCCGGAAGAAGCACCTGAGACTATCCTTGAGGAACAGCCTCCGGAGGAACCGCCTAAGCTGCTGACCTTTGAAGAAATACAGACAGCATTCGGAATGAAATCAAGGGATGGCTACACAGCAGAGGTCAAAGCACTGATTACAAAGTTCGGTGCTAAAAAGCTGTCGGAGATCGACCCGGCTGATTATCATGCACTGATGAAGGAGCTGGAGGTGATTGGCAATGCCTGATACACACGCTTTGCTTTCTCCGTCATCAAGCGAAAGGTGGATCAACTGCCCGCCGTCTGTCAGAATGTCGGAGGGAATTGAGGAAAAGCCCAGTGAGTACGCAGCCGAGGGTACAGCGGCACACAGCCTTTGCGAATACAAGCTCCGTCAAATGCTCGGATATAAAGAGCCGGACATCAGGGAAAACCTCGACTATTACAACGAGGAGATGGAAAACTGCACTGAGGAGTATCGAAACTACATAAACGAACTGCTCGAAAATACACAATTCGGCGGTCCTTTGATGCTTGTCGAACAGAAAATTAACTTTTCAAAGTTTGTTAAAGGCGGTTACGGCACTTCCGACTGTATCATCATTGACGGCAATACCATTCATGTAATTGACTTCAAATACGGCAAGGGTGTCGAGGTCGATGCTGTCAACAATACGCAGATGATGATATACGGTATTGGTGCATTGGAAATGTTCGATGGCATATACGATATTACCAACGTTGTTATGACTATCTTTCAGCCACGCCTGAACAATGTCAGTACCTTTGAAATGTCCAAAAAAGACCTTTATCACTGGGCATTTACCGTATTGCAGCCTGCCGCAGATATGGCTTATCAAGGCACGGGCATTTTCAAATGCGGTGAACACTGCCGCTTCTGCAAGGCAAAAAGCGTATGCCGTGCAAGAGCCGAGTATAATCTTAAGCTCGCTCAGTACGACTTTGAAATGCCCTCTGCTTTGGAAGACATCGAGATAGAGAGCCTGCTCGGAAAGCTGGATATGCTCATTTCATGGGCCGAAGATGTTAAGCAATACGCCCTCGATGAAGCTGTCAAGGGTAAAAAGTGGACAGGCTATAAACTGGTCGAAGGACGCAGTAACCGCAAATACACAGATGAAACAGTCGTGGCAGACAAGGTTGCAAATGCGGGATATGATCCGTATGAAAAGAAAATTCTCGGTATTACAGCAATGACAAAGCTGCTCGGCAAAAAGAAGTTTGAAGAGCTTCTCGTCGGTCTTATCGAGAAACCGCAGGGTAAGCCTACGCTGGTACCGGAGTCTGATGCCAGACCGGAAATGAATACCACAGCCAATGCTGCAAAGGATTTTGAGGAGGAAAACTAATATGAAAAAGAAATTCGTAAACCCGACAAAAGTGATTACAGGAGTGCAGACACGCTGGAGCTATGCAAATGTATGGACACCCAAGGCTATGGCTGAGGGTGCAAAGCCGAAGTACAGTGTCAGCCTTATTATTCCGAAATCGGACACAGTGACAATTCAGAAAATCAAGGCTGCGATAAAGGCAGCTTACGAGGAAGGACAGTCAAAACTCAAGGGTAATGGCAAGTCTGTGCCGCCGCTTGCAGCGATCAAAACCCCATTGCGTGACGGAGATGTTGAACGCCCGGACGATGAAGCATACAAAAATTCCTATTTCATCAATGCCAATTCCGCATCTTCTCCCGGAATTGTTGATGCAGACAGACAGCCTATCATCGACACATCGGAGGTTTACAGCGGTGTTTACGGAAGAGCAAGTATCAATTTTTACGCCTTCAACAGCAACGGCAACAAGGGTATCGCCTGCGGTCTGAACAATCTCCAGAAAATTGCAGACGGTGAACCCCTCGGCGGTAAGACAAGAGCAGAGGATGATTTTGCAGACATCGATGATGAAGATGATGACGATTTCCTGAACTAATGTAAAAGCAAAAGTACGGCGGTGGGCTTTCCCACCGTCCGGAAATTGCGGAAGAAGGTGTTTTTAATGAAGATCAGTATAGATATCGAAACATACAGCGATGTTGATTTGACAAAAAGCGGTGTTTATAAATACGCTGAAAGTCCGAATTTTGAAATACTGCTGTTCGGCTATTCGGTAAATGATGGTCTTGTTCAGGTGGTCGATCTTGCTCGTGGCGAGAAGATTCCCGATGATATTTTGCACGCTCTTTCTGACGAAAAGGTCACCAAATGGGCATTCAATGCTATGTTTGAAAGAATATGTCTTTCGGTGTATCTCCGCAAAAACTATCCTCAGTATTTCAGATCATACAGCACAAATGAAGATACAGTAGGAGCTTATCTTGATCCGCACGGATGGAAATGCTCTATGACATGGGCGGCATATATGGGATTGCCGCTGTCGCTGAAATCGGTCAGTGAGGTGCTGAAGCTTACAGAACAGAAAATGGATGAAGGAAAAGCACTTATCCGTTACTTTTCTATACCCTGTGCGCCCACAGCATCCAACGGTGGCAGAACAAGAAATTTTCCCAAGCATGACCTTATGAAGTGGCGTATGTTTAAGGAGTATAACAAGCGTGATGTAGAAGTCGAGATGGCTATACAGCAGAAGCTGCATAAATTTCCTGTGCCGGATTTTGTTTGGAATGAATACTGGCTCGATCAGGAAATAAATGATCGTGGTATCAGAATTGATATGGATGTTGTCCGCAACGCTATCCGTATTGATGAAATAACGAGAAATAACCTTATGGACGAGATGCAAGATATAACAGCTCTTGATAATCCCAACAGTGTACAGCAAATGAAAGAATGGCTTGTTCAGCATGGTCTGGAGGTTGATTCTCTCGGTAAAAAGGATGTTCAGGAACTGCTCAAAACTGCACCGTCAGGTCTTGCAAAGGTGCTTACGCTCCGTCAGCAGCTTGCCAAATCATCGGTCAGAAAATATCAGGCAATGCAGAATGCGGTGTGCAGTGACAGCCGTGCAAGAGGTATGTTTCAGTTTTACGGTGCTAATCGCTCCGGACGGTTTTCCGGACGCTTGATTCAACTGCAAAACCTCCCGCAGAATCATCTTGACGATTTGGCGGAAACTCGTCAGCTTGTCCGCAGCGGCAATTTCAATGCTCTTGCTATGAAATACGATAATATCCCGGATGTTTTATCTCAGCTCATAAGAACAGCATTTGTTCCGAGAGATGGCTATAAATTTATCGTTGCTGACTTTTCTGCTATTGAAGCGAGGGTTATTGCTCATATCGCAGGAGAAAAATGGAGAGCAGAGGTTTTCAAAAACGGCGGTGATATTTACTGTGCATCGGCAAGTCAGATGTTTCACTGCAAGGTAGAAAAGCATGGCGAAAATGCTCATCTCAGGCAAAAGGGTAAAATAGCAGAACTTGCTCTCGGTTATGGAGGCTCGGTAGGAGCTTTAAAATCGATGGGTGCTTTGGATATGGGAATGTCTGAGGATGAATTAAAGCCCCTCGTTGACTCATGGAGAAATGCCAATCCTCATATTGTTCGACTTTGGTATGATGTTGACCGCTGCGTTAAAGAAACGGTCATGAAACATATCCCGACAGAAACGCATGGTCTGAAATTTACATATCAAAGCGGAATGCTGTTCATAACACTTCCCGGCGGCAGAAGGCTTGCTTATGTAAAACCCAAAATGGGTATAAACCGTTTCGGCAGTGAATCTGTCACCTATGAAGGAACAGGTACGGCAAAAAAGTGGGAACGCATAGAAACATTCGGCGGCAAGCTGGTAGAAAACATTATCCAGGCTATCGCCCGTGACATTCTCTGTTATGCTATGCAGACACTTTCCCAATGTTTTATTGTCGCTCATGTGCATGACGAGATTATCATCGAGTGCGATAAGCGTATGTTGGTAGAAGAAGTATGCAGGCAGATGAGCAGAACGCCGCCGTGGATCCCCGGACTGCTTCTTCGTGCGGATGGTTACGAATGCGAATTTTATAAAAAAGACTGAGGGAGGAGAAACAGATGAATATTTACAACAGTGAAATGTACCCTGACCCGACAGCATATCACGCACTGACGAAAATACAGAAGGAAGAAAAGGCTGCAAGATACAGACCGCTTGTCTATATATGCAGTCCCTACTCCGGGGATATTGCCGGGAACACAGAAAAAACAAAAAGATACTGCCGTTTTGCCGTTGATAACCATGCTATCCCTATCGCACCTCATCTTCTCTTGCCGCAGTTTATGAATGAAGAGACAGAACGTGACCTTGCTATGTTTATGGACATGGTGCTGATCGGCTGCTGTGAGCAGCTGTGGGTATTTGGCGATATCATTACGGATGGTATGAAAGCAGAGATAAGCAAGGCGAATAAAAAAGGGATAAAAATTCGCCGTTTCACAGAATTATACAGAGAGTATAAATAAATGGAGGTATTACAAAATGCAATTAACTATTTATACTGCAAACTGTCGTGGAAAGAAAAGCAATACGCTTTACCCGAACAAGTGCATCGTCGACAGTGAGGAGGAGTTTCTTAAAGTGGTTGAATTTGACCATGTTTGCGGAGAATACAAGGGCAACCGCCGCAGCGTGGATAACTTCCTGAATTCAAACTGCCTTGTAATGGATAACGATAACACTCACTCCGACAATCCTGACGACTGGATAAAGCCGGAAGCGTATAAAACGATGTTCCCGGATGTAGCTTTTATCGTTGTGCCGAGCCGCAACAATATGAAACCGAAGGACGGAAAAACTCCCCGTCCGAGACATCATATCTATTTCCCGATAGATACCGTCACCGACAAGGACACTTATAAGCAACTAAAAGAAATGCTTATGGCTAAGTATCCGTTTTTTGATGATAATGCCCTTGACGCTGCCCGATTTATCTATGGCAATCCGACAACGGAAATTTTTTGGCATGAGGGCGAAATCACGATCGACTGTATTTTGTCACCGCCGCAGAATGATAAAACCATACCGCAGGGAAAAAGAAACAACACTATGTCACGCTTTGCCGGAAGAATACTCAAACGCTACGGCATTACCGAAAGAGCGTACAGCATTTTTATCGAAGAATCCAACAAATGCAATCCTCCGCTTGAGAGTGAGGAGCTTGAAACGATATGGAGAAGTGCCTGCCGATTTGCAGAAAAAGTCATGTCGCAGGACGGATATATCCCTCCCGAAGAATACGATTTCCGCACACAGTCCCTCAAGCCTTATGATTACTCCGATATCGGACAGGCGAAGGTCATAGCAAGAGAATACGGTGATGAACTTCGTTATACTTCAGCTACTGACTATATCCGTTTTGACGGACAGCAGTGGGTGGAATCAAAGCAAAGGGCTGTTGGAGCTGTCGAGGAATTCCTTGATCTGCAGCTTGAGGATGCGAAGGATGCAGTGCAGAATGCTATGCAGGCTTTGATAAGTGTCGGAGTATCTGAAGAAACGCTCCTATCCGGCGGCAAAAAGGCAGTGGCAAATTTTAATGAAGAACAGATGAACCTTTACAAGGACTATGTTTCCGCTGTGTCTTATAAGGCTTTTGTAATGAAACGCAGGGATATGAAATATATCGTATCAGCGATGCAGGCGGCAAAACCCATGCTCGAAATGAAGCCCACAGACCTTGACGCTGACGGTATGCTGCTGAATACGCCTGATGGTACATACGATCTCCGACAGGGTCTTGACGGCAGACAGGAGCATAATGCCGCCGACTTTATCACGAAAATGACAGCCTTTGCACCCTCCGATGAAGGCAAAAAGGAATGGCTTAGTGCCATTGACCTGATTTTTGAAAAAGACACGGAGCTTATTGATTATGTTCAGCAGATAGCCGGATTGTGTGCCATAGGCAATGTTTATCTTGAGGAGCTTATCATTTCATACGGTGTCGGCAGCAACGGCAAGTCTACTTTTTGGAACTCTATTGCCGGGGCTCTCGGCTCATACAGCGGCAATATCTCGGCTGATACTCTGACTATCGGCTGTAAGCGTAATGTCAAGCCTGAGCTTGCCGAAGCTAAAGGAAAAAGACTGCTTATCGCCGCCGAGCTTGAAGAAGGTATGCGTCTGAATACATCAACTGTAAAGCAGCTTTGCTCGACAGATGAAATTTTCGCAGAGAAGAAATACAAAGACCCATTCTCGTTCAAACCCGGTCACACACTCGTGCTTTATACCAATCACCTGCCAAAGGTAGGTGCAATGGATGATGGTATATGGCGAAGGCTTATTGTTATCCCCTTTAATGCTAAGATCAGCGGCAAAAGCGATATCAAGAACTACTCTGAGTTTCTTATCAAAAAATCCGGCGGATATATTGTCCAATGGCTTATCGAAGGTGCAAAGAAAGCTATCGACAATCATTTCAAAATAAAAAATCCAAAGGTCGTGCAGGATGCTATTGAAAAATACAAACAGGACAATGATTGGATGTCGCATTTTCTTGATGCTTGCTGTGAGCTGGGTACAGAGCTTGAGGAAAAGTCGGGTGATGTGTATCTTGCCTACCGTTCATACTGTGCAAGAACGGGTGAGTTTATTAGAAGCACTGCGGAATTTTATAACGCTCTGGAGTTGCGTGGTATTCGCAGAAGAAGAACGAGTAAGTCCAATTTGCTTGTTGGAATAGCACTTTTAGAAGAAGAAAAAGAATAAATAGTGGAGGTCGTGGAACTCCTATTATAAAACCCCCTTTAGGGCAATTTTTTAATAAAAAATACTATAATAGAGGACTTTATGTATAGACCTTCACGACCTCCACTTTATAAAACCGGAAGGAGTTATCATTATGGCAAACAGCAATAAAAATACAGATAAAATGTGTGAAAAGCAGCTCGAACACTTATTCTTGATGGAAGTTAAGCGTGTCGGTGGTCTGGCATTGAAGTTCGTAAGTCCGGGTTTCTCCGGGGTGCCCGACCGATTGGTTCTTATCCCTGATGGCAAGGTCGCATTCGTGGAAGTAAAAGCACCCGGACAACACCCACGCCCCTTACAGACGGCAAGGCACAAACAGCTTCGTCAATTAGGCTTCAAGGTGTATGTGTCGGATAATCCGCAGCAGATACCTGAGATAATAAAAGATATAAGAGGTGATGCTGATTGAAATTTATACCACATGAGTATCAGAAATACGCAATTGAATATATCAAACAGAATCTTGTTTCAGCCATTCTTCTGGACATGGGTCTTGGCAAAACGGTCATATCCCTGACCGCAATAAACGACCTGATGTATGACAGCTTTGAGGTACATAAGGTTCTGATAATTGCACCTCTGAGAGTAGCTCGTTTCAGCTGGGGTGCGGAGATCAGGAAGTGGGATCACCTGAAAAATCTCCGTTACAGCATCGTTGTCGGCACAGAAAAAGAACGCAGATCAGCCTTACAACAGAAAGCTGACGTTTACATCATCAATCGTGAAAACCTTCCGTGGCTGATAGATAACAGCAAATTCGATTATGACATGGTGGTAGTGGATGAATTATCATCCTTTAAAAATCATCAGGCTAAACGCTTCAAAGCCTTAATGAAGGTCAGACCTATGGTTAAACGCATTGTAGGTCTGACAGGTACACCGAGCAGCAACGGTCTGATGGACTTATTCGCAGAATTTAAATTGCTTGACAAGGGACAGCGGCTCGGTCGCTTTATCGGACAATACCGCAGCACTTATTTTCAGCCGGACAAGATGAACGGCATGATCGTGTATTCATATAAGCCACTGCCGGGTGCAGAGGAAAAGATATATGAGAAAATCTCTGATATTACCATCTCCATGAAAGCAGCCGACCATCTGCAAATGCCGGAACTTATCAGCAGCAGGTACGAAGTGGAGTTGTCTCCAAAAGAGCGTCAGAAATATGAGCAACTGAAAAAAGACCTTGTTCTGCCGATAGGCGATGATGAGATAACAGTGGCAAATGCAGCGGCACTTTCCGGCAAGCTGTGTCAGCTGGCTAACGGTGCAATTTATGATGATGACAAAAATGCAATACAGATACACGACCGTAAGATAGAAGCTCTGGAAGATATAATCGAAAGCATGAACGGCAAGCCGCTGTTAGTGGCATACTGGTTTAAACACGATTATGACCGCATAGTTGCAAGGCTTACTGAGTTGGGGGTGCAGTATGCAAAACTTGATTCAGACGAGAGCATCGAAAAGTGGAACAGAGGCGAAATACCTGTGGCACTTATCCATCCTGCCTCTGCCGGACACGGGCTTAATCTTCAAAGCGGTGGATCAACCCTCGTCTGGTTCGGTATCACTTGGAGTCTGGAACTGTATCAGCAGACTGTTGCAAGACTTTGGCGGCAGGGACAGAAGCACACCGTTGTTATTCAGCACATTATCGCAAAGAACACCATTGATGAAAATATCATGGCGGCTCTGGAGAAAAAGGAACATACGCAGTCCGCACTTATTGATGCGGTCAAAGCGAATATATGAAAATGAGTGTAAAAAAGAGCAAAAAGACAATCATAGTCAATCCGAGTGGAATCTTACTTTTTCGGAGGTATTAGCTATGACAGCAAAGGAATACTTACAGCAGGGTTACAGAATCGACCAGAGAATCAACAGCAAAATAGCACAGGTAACAAACCTTCGTGAGCTTGCTACAAAAGCAACGGCTACTCTCAGTGATATGCCGGGAAGTGCAACACCTAACAAACACCG
>CANPXK010000085.1 GCA_947585965.1 uncultured Clostridia bacterium | reverse complement strand
GGAGATACATATCAACTCAAAACAACCATTACAAAAAATACACAAACAACATTCAGGTGGTCGAGCAGTAATTCCGGTATTGTAAGCGTAGACAGCAACGGTAAAATTACGCCGAAAAAAGTCGGCACGGCAGTCATCACAGTAAAAACACACAACGGAAAAGCGGCAAAATGTACGGTCAGGGTTAAAAATGCACCGAATTCGGTAAAGCTGAACATAAACACGAAACTAAGAGGAATCGGAGATACATATCAATTCAAAACAACCATTACAAAAAATACACAAACAACATTCAGGTGGTCGAGCAGTAATTCCGGCATTGTAAGCGTAGACAGCAAAGGTAAAATAACGCCGAAAAAAGTCGGCACGGCAGTCATCACAGTAAAAACACACAACGGAAAAACAGCAAAATGTACAGTCAGGGTTAAAAATGCACCAAATTCGGTAAAGCTGAACACAACCACGGCAACAAAAGGAGTCGGGGATGCATATCAGCTAAAAGCATACATTACAAAGAATACACTGACATCCTTCAGGTGGTCGAGCAGTAATTCCGGCATTGTAAGCGTAAACAGCAAAGGAAAACTAACTCCGAAAAAGGTCGGTACGGCTGTTATTACTGTAAAAACGCACAACGGGAAAACCGCAAAATGCAAAGTAAAGGTTATGAGGTCACCCGATAAAGTGGTGCTAAGCAAGACCTTCCTCTCCCTGAAAATTGGCGGTACGGCTAAAATAAATACATCAATCCCCAAAAATTCAATGTCCGCTCTGAGCTGGTCAAGCAATCACAAAAGCATTGCAGCCGTTGACAAGAACGGCAGGATAACCGCAAAGAGTAAGGGTGTAGCAGTCATAACGGTAAGGACATACAACGGCAAAACCGCAAGCTGTACTGTTGCTGTCGGTTCTAACCTTGACATTTCGGCACCAAAGACTGAAGCAGGATATAAACCTGTATCGGTAAGTACAAAAGGTGTGAACAATAAATCCGGTTTGAAAAGAGGAACAACCGGACTCCTGAACATACTCGGCATTGATAAAAATGTTTATTTAAAATGGCTTGATAATCATGACGCCAACAGCAAAAACAAAAATTATTATCTCGGAACACCGTACTCCCCCGGCGGGCCAAACGGCGGAGATTACAGAACACCTCATGGCAACATTGTACAGTACGGGCACGCACCTCTCTATAATTCTTCATACGGAAGATGTAAAACGAATGGTGCCATGGTATGTACCGGGTTTGTGTGGCACGTTCTGTATTCATCAGCAAAACAGAGCGGCGGGCATTTTGTGGGCTGCAATTCCTGCGGCAGAACTGACTGCCAATACATAACTGCTTCCGGTGCAATGATCCCCGATATGTGGAGTTATTCAAAGGGATCTTACAATATTTCCGCCGGTGGCAGCACCGACTGGAAACACCCTGCGATGTGGTACGATTTTCTACGCCAATATAATGTTAAGCGTTATTATTTCAGCAATAAGCAAAAAATGCTTGATTCCGGTGTTCTTGAAAAAGGCGATATCATTTTGCAGTATATAGAAGGCAGCGAGGCAATAGGAAACGGGCAGGATCATATCGGAATATTCTACGGCAATAATTCCGGAGATGATAAGCTTTGGCATTCGCTCTATTTGACAAAAAACAATAAGGTCGTACAAAACGGGAATAAGATAACAAATATTCAGTCCTGCGGCGGCAGTTCGGTGCTTTATGTTGTTTTAAAGCTATGACAGATTTCGGATAATTACAAGGAAAAAGAAAACTATACGTTCACTCTTTATTTCGTGTAGAACGCAGTGAGAATCACGACATCATCTTGATGATTTGATTCAACTCACGGCAACAAAAATGCTGAAAAACACGATAAGAAATAAATGAAAGAACAGTATCCTGATAATTATAGCATAAAAATATTATGTCATTCATTGCAAGCTCTGAGTCTATAGGGAGATCGTCTACCGTGCCGACATAAAGTTAGTGAAACCGGAAAGGTAAAAGTTTTCTCATATGTATCACCACTGAATTTTCCATACAAATCGGTTTTTATTTCATATTTATTATGTTTGTATTTTCCGTTTTTACAATAAAATACCGCAGAAATCATGATGACACAAGTAAACGCATTATAAACATATGCTTTGATAATATCCCCATGACTGACACCAAAAAGGCGAATTGCATGACATTGAGTCCGAGATCTCTTTGTATATTCAATTCTTGATTTGTTTTTTTACCGTAATAAGCAGCGAAAGTCCGCCATATAGCAGGGTGAATACTATACTTGATATAATCAGTTCAATAACCCGACTGTCAGGTATCGCTGTTAAAGTAAGGTGGGTTGTGGAAAATAAAAAATCACCTACTAAATTCTCTAAAAAATCAGGGGCTTTTAAAGCATATATTATGTTTGCGAATATACTAAACAAAATGTATGGGGAAAATATATTAAGGGCAATTGCACCTCCGGTTGAGGGTGTGAGTTCACTTAACATATAACAAAATGTCGTAATGGATATGTATCTGAAAAACGTACATAGAAGAACCAGAACAGAGTTACTTGAGGATTCGCTAAAAGCGAGATAACCGGATCCTCTTATTGATACATATACAAAACTTATAAACAGGATCAAAAAATAAAATATAACCGGCACGGAAACAGCAGCCAAATATTTTGAGAAAAATATGGTTGTCCTGGGATAACCCTTGGAATAAATATTTTTTATCGTTCCCTTTACTTTGTCCTCAGAAACAAAAATGGCAATAAATATAGCGATTAGAATATTCACTAAAAAATCCGTACTATAAAAACAATAGACTATTGACCAATCCAACGTCAGCGCATTACCTGCTGACGGATAAGGGTTCGGCAGATAATAGTATCCTACCTCCCAATACAACTCGCTGAGTGTTGAAAGAGTTATAATAACAACAAGAGCCAAAAAAATATAGGACCCGGGTTTTCTATAGAGCCTGCGAAATTGAAAACGCAACATATTACTCATATTACGACACCTTCCATACTAATTTTTACAAAAATCCGTTTATGAAAAGAATGCAGATACGTTTAGTTCTTGATTTGTTTTTTGACGGTTAAATACAGTGCAATTATGCCGCATAAAAAGAAAATCACTGCCGCTGATATAAACGCTCCCGCAAGATCCTCATAAACAGGTATCATGGATAATATTGGAATATCGGTTGTTATACACGCAAAGTATGCACATATACGCTGAAATATAATGCCGCCTGCACCGTTGGCAAAAAGTGAATTGAGCAGTCCCAAAACCAATATGATAACATACGGAGTTAAAATGTTAAGGGCAATTGCTCCGCCTGTAGATACGGTAAGCTCACTTAACATAAAATAAAAAGTTGAAACCGCAATAAGCCTGAAAAAAATAAACAGATAAAGATAAAAATAATTCGTATTAAATGAAACCGGACCCGCACCTCTTATGAAAACATATATATAACCGACAAGCATGATCAGAATATAGCCCAAAGAAGGTACGGAGATTGCCGCCAGATATTTCGATAAAAAAATCTCCACTCTTGAATAACCCTTGGAACAAATAACTTTTATAGTCCCTTTTGCCCCGTCCTCAGTAACAAAAACAGCCACAAACACAGCAGTCAAAAGCAGCGTAAAAAAATTCATATTCAGAAAGCACAGAATTACAGAAGCCTCCGGAGTAAGAATATTATTTTCTCCATTATATCCGGAGCCGAGATACATATCGAAAATATAGCCCGGCGGTAAGCCATTGCCACCGGACATAACTCCATACAGTCTGTCAAGTGTTAAAAGGGTCATGATAATAACCAAGGAAAAAAATATGTAAGTTATAACCTTGCCGTACAGCCTATGAAATTGAAAATGCAGAAGCTCAGGCATACCTGCCAACCCCTTTTCCTACATCGAACGATCCCATTTTCTGCAGGAAATAATCTTCATAGCTTATACCTGTACTTTTTATTTCCGTTATATTTATTCCTGAAAGTATCAACGACTGGTTTATCTCCGAAACAAAGGAGGAATCAATATCAATTTCGACAGAATCTATACCTACATTTATACTGCCGGTAACATTGAAATTCTCTCTTATAAGTTTTGCTGCCTGCTCGGGTTTATCGCAGCCTATGTATATTCGGTTCCCACACAGTGTTTTTAGTTCTTCAACAGTGATTTCTTCCGTCAGTCTGCCCATGTTTATTATACCGTATACGTTACATATCTTTTCCAACTCTCCCAAAAGATGACTTGAAATAAAAAACGTAACGCCCATATCCTTATTGATTTGCAGTATCATATCCCTGATAGCCTTTATACCCATGGGATCAAGTGCATTGACAGGCTCGTCAAGTATGAGCAGTTCCGGCTTGCCAAGGAGTGCCACTGCTATCCCGAGCCTTTGTTTCATTCCGAGTGAGAAAAACTTGACCTTCTTTTTTCCTACATCACCAAGACCGACAAAATTAAGCAGGCTGCTTATTTCCTGTTCATCTCCACCGCTAATAATGGAAAAACGTTTCATATTTTCATGTGCTGTGCAGTCTCCATACAGACCGGGTGATTCTATCAACGAGCCGACACGTCTGAGCGCCTGTCTGTTATTTTGTTTACCGAAAAGTTCTACTACGCCGCTGTCAGGCGTGAGTAACCCGAGGATGGTTTTCATTACGGTAGTTTTTCCCGAACCGTTCGGACCTATAAAACCGTAAATGTCACCCTTCTTTATATTGATACTCAAGCTTGAAACCGAAAATTTTCTTCCGAAGCTTTTACACAGATTATAAGTTCTCAATGCATATTCTTCCACATTATCACATCTTTTTGTATATTTTCGATAATTATAACATATACTATAAGTGAAGTCAATACCTATTCTTGTTTGAATAAAATTACTTTTTCTAAAAATTTTGATTTTGCTATTGACAAAACGGGAACGACTTGCTATAATATTAAAGTACTTTCAAGAAGATATCGCGGAGTGGAGCAGGTGGTAGCTCGTCGGGCTCATAACCCGAAGGTCGTTGGTTCAAGTCCAGCCTCCGCAACTACAATTTGAGCGACAGGGCAAGAGATTTTCTCTTGCCCTGTTTCTGTATATTAATACCATGATCGCACTTTACAGAGGGTATGTATTTCTGTTTGCACCTTCTGCAAAAGGCAGATTACTAACTGCGTTACGGACAGCAGGATTAACTAACTGTAATGTATCATATGGTATTGCTAAAAAACTACTGTTATATATATTAATTTTTTCTGTAATTCTGCTTTAGAAATTTTAACTAACAACTTGCATGGGAAGGAAAAATCAATAAACAATCCTGAATTTGTTATGAAAATAATAATCCCGTCTTCTGTATTGGCATCATAATACATAAATTCTCATCCTGTCAAAAAATTCAGGAGGTCAATTTCTTTATATATCAAAATTATCATTCCCATATCAATTAAACGATAAAGAATACAGCCCATGTCTGAGGCTGTCATTTTTTTGCAAAGAAATGTCAGAGAATATTCTTTTTAAAAAAACTTTCAAAAAATTTTCCGCCCCACGGTCATCAGACTTTGGAGCAGTTTTGAATGTGGGACTTGAAGTTCTATAAGTCATTATGCTATACCCAAAAAAGATATGGTCACTTTTTTGAATAGTTACTTCAAAAACGCAGACAAAAGCCGGACATAATATTCGATAAACAGCAGACTGAAAAAAATAAAAAAATTTAAAATTTTATAAAACCTTTTGCATTTTTAAATCGTCTAATTAATAGCGGCGGATTGCTGTATATTATTTTACGGAGGTAAAAAAATGAAAAAGAAAATTTTGACGTTGATGTTATGCTGTTGTTTGACCGTGACAGGTTCAGCTTGCTCGAGCGGCGGAGAGGTGTCTTCTGATACGGGCGGCGGCAATACGGGAACAACAGGCTCGGAAGATGCCGATACTGCGGCTGAGTTACATGGATATTGGCTTTATAACCACACAAAGGGCGAACCGATGAAAGAAAACTTTGTGACCCCGTTGTTTGGCTATTGCGGTTATGAAGGAGAATATCCTATAACCGCCGAAAGCCTTGATAAATGTTTTTCGCAGTATCATGCTAGGACTGAAGCGATAGATGATATAGCAGATAATATAGCTTCCGAGTATTTAGCTATGTATGAGATTAACGATAGAGACTACATAGACTTAACTGTTGTGGAGGGAAAGACGCTTAAAGGAACACTTCAAGCATTTAAAGAAAATCTTGATAAAATTCCCGAAAAGCTCGTTGAAGAAGATCCGGATATAGAGGAGGTTTTTATTGAATCAATTAAGAAGGACGTAAAATACATGGATATAAATATAATGCTTGAAGACGATGCAATGTTGATAGGCAGACTCCATATTTCATTCGATAACAACGATCCTATCAAAGGCTTTGAGGACGGTGACTTTCGTATAGAGGAAGGTGAGACCGGCAGTTCTTATGTAGAGGTTGATAAGGTGGAGTTTCGTGATTTAGATATGCTGGATAAACTCATTGAGGATAACGGTGAACCTGAATACTATCTGGCTTCCCAAGAACTGGATTCAGCTTTAAATTACGAAAGACTCAATTACTATATGGTATGGAAATATCCGACATATGTTGTAGAAGTGTTTGTTCCGGAGAGCCATAACTTAGATGATGACACATATGGAATGGTTCAAGCCAACACTAAATATTACGGACGTAAGTATTATGATGAAAGTGAAAAGGAATATGTAGAAAAAAATCCGATAGATCTGTAATTTCTCTGCTTTATACAACAAACGGGTTTACTTTGCCGATATAGCGGAACAACGGAATTATTTTACGGAGGTCTGAAAAAGAGGCATTAAACAAAGTTCTTGAAATGATGAGTGATATTATGTATAATACATTTTGTAAAATTACATAAATACCCCCTTTTCTCCGAAAAATAAAAAAAGGATATGATATTATGACTAATGAAGAACTTGTAAAAGCGGCACTCGGCGGCGACAGTGACGCTATGGAAAAGATATACACCGATAATGTTTCTCAGGTATATTTCCTCTGCCTTAAAATGGTCAAAGACGAAAATTATGCAAGCGACCTGACACATGATACATTTGTCAAGGTATACACAAATCTTGCTCAGGTGTATAATTACGATCTTTTATCCTCATGGATAATGTCTGTTGCCGCCAATATCTGCAAGGATTTTTTGAAAAAGAGCAATAGATTTCCTCTTTCCATAGATGATGAAAATATTGATATAGATCTTTTGGATATTAAGGAAGAAGATGCTTCCGTTTTGCCCGAAGATGCCGCAGATAATGCGGAAACACGCAGGCTTATTATGGAGATAATAGATAACCTCCCCGATGGACAGAGGCTTGCCGTCATATTATTCTACTATGATAATATGAGCATAAAGCAAATTGCCGAAACTCTCGAATGTACGGAAAATGCAGTCAAAACAAGGCTTTTCTTTGCAAGAAAGACAATAAGGGAAAAAATTCTTGAACTTGAGGAAAATGGAACAAAAATCTATGCCGCTGTTCCTATCTTTCCTCTTTTGGGGAATGTATTCGTTTCGGAAAGCCAATCCTCGCTGCTGCCTGTCAGCTTATCATCTCCCCCGCATTTTCAGTCCGCATCGGCAAACGGTCAGCCCTCCGCATCGACACCGGCAAACGGTCAGTCCTCCACATCGGCAAACGGTCAGCCGTCCGAACCTGTCGGTTCGGGAGCGTCTGCATCGGCAGGTTCGACCTCAACTAACGCGGGGGCAGTCGGCGGCACGAGTACTGTAACCTCGACTGTCGGGGCGGCAACGGGTATGTCGGTCGCTTCCAAGGTTATCATAGCCGTAGTGTCACTTGTGATTGTGTCCGTAGTCACGGCTGCTGTTTTTCTCACTGTCAATAGGTTTAATAACGCAGGGCAGCCGAATATCCCCGTGACAGATTACTCTGACGTCCCCTCGCAAGAAAGCTATCAAACGGAGTACAGCAAAGACAACTCCTCAAGTAAGCAAGAGAGTGAGAGCAGCAGTAAGGAAAACAGCAGTGTCAAAGAGGATCTCGAACTGAAACATCTTAAGGCTCAGCTTATTTCGTCAAAGCAATACAGCGGTGAGAAATATGATTATTTTATGGAAAAATATGGAAGTGATTTTCTCTTCTCCGAAAACAAGGAAGACTATGACACGGCAACCGTTATTACAATATGTCTTACCACGGATAATGGCAAAAGGGTTTCTGAGGTGATAAGCCATCTTCCCGGTTCCCCTAACTTTCATTTGTACGATAAGGACGGAAACGCACATGAAACAGATCGTGAATTTTATATTCTGAACCACGGCGAAGTAGAAATCGCTATAATATGTGCGTTTGGCGGGTATGACCTCAACAGCACAAAACTGTCAATGTATTCTGACTATGACAGTGATTTGGAAGACGAATGTATAATACCGTTTAACCTCACTCCGTATAAGTTAGACTATGCAAGCGGCAAAGTTGAAGACGGTACGATAGTCAAGGTAGACGGAAGACCGGTGTTTTTTTATGGCAACTATGCCGACCTGAAAGGATCCGGACCACGTGTAAACACCGGGATCAGGTGCGACTATTATGACGAGGCTTTCTATTTTTTACCGCTTGACTCGGATTTTATAACGGAGTTTGAGGAAAATACATTTGATATTGACACATCTGCTGCTGATGCCCTGCCTCCGGGTAAAAAGTGCCACTTTGATTCATATATTCATTATGAAAGAGAATTTTTAGATGAGTGTATAACGCACGGCGGAGAGGGTTATCATGTAAGAAGCAGTCTATTCAAAGGTTTTGTAATCAGATATATTTATGAATATGGCGATGACGATCCCGGAGATTATACGAAATTCGACAGCGACTATATAACAAACTATCCCAAAAATATCAAGATATCCTATACCGATGGTGATTACAGCTTCAGCATTGATGCGACCTGCAATCTTTTATCTTAGAGTAATAAACGGCCGTCTGACGGAAACGGTTCTATTGTTGTAATACCGGAAACAATCAAAGGAAAAAAGCAGCAGCACTGAATGAGCATTCTTTTTGGTGAAATCAGCAGATAGTAAGGTTTAAAAACAATAGAAAAGAGAGCATTTTATTAAAGTAATAAAATGTAAAAAAAAGAAAATTTGAAATTTGTGACAACAGTATATATCGCAACAATCTGTATTGGCAAGTATGAGAATTGTGCAGGCAAACATATCAAAGACATAAAAATTCCTGTTTTTTGGTAAATACATTATTAGGGATAAGTCAGATGATAATTTGCTTACAGATTGGTGTGTATATAATCTCTGTGAATATTAAAGGAGTTTTGCTTTATGAAAAAATTTTTTTGTGTAGTTTTATGCGGATTGATGTTGACAGCTTGTTGTGCCTGCGGAAATAATGGTTCAGACACAGGCGGTAATAATGGAACAACTGCACCGCAGAATAATAAGCCGTCTGACGGAGATGTCGAAATAACCTTAGATAATGTAATGGCACACGATGTAACGCCGGAGGAAGATTTTGAAATAGTTCCATATTATGATGAATTTGCAGTATCAGAATATAAAGGAAACGATGCTATTGTTGTAATACCGGAAACAATAGACGGAAAAAAAATAACCGGAGTATATGGTTATGCTTTTGCTAATGATGATTCCCCAAGTGTAAGAGCAGTAAAATTAGCAGATAGTATAGAACGTATAGGTGAAGCTGCATTTTTTAACAATGAAACAATAGAGATTGTAGTATGCGGAAAAGGTTTAAAAACAATAGAAACTAACGCATTTGGGGTATGTCCGAGTTTAAAAGAACTAATTTTGAATGATGGTTTAGAAAGTATTGGCGAATATGGGATATCTCCGCAAAGCAGCTCATTATCTGAATTAACTGTGCCGGATACTGTTAAAAATATAGAGTATGCCGGCTTGGAGTGGATTAAAGTCGTAAAAGGTAAAGCCGGTTCGGCGGTCGAAGAATATGTAAAAAGTAATCCGGATCTTCGTATATACTTTGAGGCAATAGAGTAATAGATACCGCACCGAACTATATCAGCTAATATGAGAATTTGTGCAGGCAAACATATCAAAGACACAAAAAATTCCTATTTTTCGGTAAATACATAATTAAGGATAATCCCTATTGTGACAGTTTGCTTATAAATACTGCTCAGTTTACCTGCCGTATTGTCTTTAGCTTGACGACTTTTTATACAACACGTTTCTGTGCGGGGCATAGTTTCATAACGGATTTATGAACACTTTTCACTCTAATTTCCGCAAAAACTTTTACGAACACTTTTTTGTCCGTGAATATTGCATTTTCGTTTTGCATATGCTATAATGGACTCATAAACGAGATGAAGTCCATTGGACTAAAAAAACGACCCCCGACAGAGTTTACCGGACTTTGTCGGGGGTCTGTTCATTTCTCCACAAGGAACGGCTGACATAAACCGCAGGCTCGTTACTGTTTCTTATCGTTGTCGAACCATTTGCAAATCAGATTAGCAACCAGACTTGCCATAACCGAGACCAAAAACGAGATAAAATCCATTGAACAACCCTCCTCTCTGTTACCAGATTGGAGAACAGTAACAATGCTATTATATCATATTCCGACAAAAATACCAATATATTTACCTACATAAGAAAAAATGCATAATTGAGTTTAATCCCAATAATGATAAATTACTTACAAACACCAATCAATTTGCCTGCCACCTACCTATTGTCTTTGACCTGACGGCTTTTTGTACAACACGTTCCAGCATAGTTACCGTTTTGCAACAACTTTATGGACACTTTTTATCGTAATTTCCGCAAAAACTTTTACGAACACTTTTTTGTTGTGAATATTGCATTTTCGTTTTGCATATGATATAATAGCCTTAGGCAAAACGAAGTGAATGTCCATGAGGGCAAAAAG
>CANPXK010000084.1 GCA_947585965.1 uncultured Clostridia bacterium | reverse complement strand
AGTCGCTTTTGAGTTCGTCGGTAACTACGTCTCGGTGGACTTTCACCACAGAGCATTGGTATGCCCGTCATACTAAACAGCGGCTGTCATACAAACATCTGTACAACAGCCGACCGAAATTCTCCTATTCAATTATAATCCGAAAGAATATTTTTTACAACTTCTTCCGTATGCATACCACGTGAGCCTTTCACGAGTACTGTACAGCCATCGGAAATTAGCTTTTTGAGTTTTTCATATGCCTCGTCATTTGTTTCGGCGGTAAATACATTAATACACCCGCCGTCTTCCGCCCCTTTTGCGGTATTTTCGGAAAGCGGGCCAACAGCAACAAGACCGTCTATCCCCTTTTCCGCAAGAGCTTTTCCAACAGCATAATGCTCACTTTCTGCCTGTTTACCCAATTCAAGCATATCCGCAAGGAGAGCTATGGACTTACCTCCGGAAATGCTCTTCAGAACATCAAGCGAAACTATCGTTGCCTCCGGACTTGCATTATAGCTGTCATCTATAAGAGTCATATCCTTTAGCTTATATATCTGCTGACGCATCGGAGCATTTTTATATGTCATAAGTCCGCTTTGTATTTTTTCGATATCAAGCCCGAGTGCTTCACCTGCACCTATAGCCGCAAGTGCATTTCTCACACTATGCTCACCGAGTGCGGGAATGGTAATTTCTTCCTTTTTGCCGTTTCTGCATAGTATAAATACAGTATTAAAACCCTCTGTTCTTATATTCTCCGCTCTGTAATCACACTCCTCGGAAAATCCGAATGTCACGGTTCTGAATCTCTGCTTATTATGGAGTGTTTTCAAAAGCCTGTCATCACCGTTAAGAAACAGAATACCGCTTTCATCAAAATGCTTGGTTATCCTTAACTTCTCTGACATAATATTTTCCTGAGTTTTCAGATTTTCAATATGAGCCTTGCCTATGTTTGTCATAACGGCTATATCGGGCTTGGCTATATCGCAGAGCCTGTCCATTTCTCCGAACTCGGACATTCCCATCTCTATAACTGCGGCTTCATTTTCCTCTTTGATATCAAACATCGTACAGGGCATACCTATCTGGCTGTTTTTATTGCCCTGAGTTTTCATCACATTAAGACCGCCCGAAAGTGCTGCGGCTATCATTTCCTTGGTACTCGTTTTCCCAACACTTCCCGTAACTCCGACCAGCTTCAGAGAAAATTGACTTCTGTACCATGCCGCAAGCCTTTGCAATGCGTCAAGGGTATTTTCAACTTTTATACATACCTTTCCATAAGTATTTTCCGGAATATCATGCTCCGTTAAAGCCGCACTTGCTCCCTTTTTCAGACAGTCCTCAATAAACCGGTGTGCATCCACTCGTTCCCCCTTTATGGGAACAAAAAGAGAACCCTCTCCGACCGCTCTGCTGTCAAACTGTACGTTTTCTATTTTTGCATTGATATCTCCGCAGAGAATCTCTCCCCCGACAGCCTCAGCAGCCTTTTCTGCCGTAAAATTTTTACCGATTATAAAAATTTCATCTTTACCCATTATACACTCTCCGTCATTTCCTCTAAAATTCCGGCTATGACCTCACGCTCGTCATAATGTGTTTTAACGCCGTTTTTATCCTGATAATCCTCATGACCCTTTCCGGCAAGGACTATTATATCTCCGTCCTGTGCATTTTCTATACAGTAACGTATAGCGTCCGTCCTGTCGGGTATGGTTATATATTTTCCGTTGGTTTTGTCAAGTCCGACCTTGATATCGGCAATTATATCCTCAACCGCTTCCATACGGGAATTATCCTCCGTTACAACGGACAAATCCGATAATTTCCCCGAAATCTCCCCCATTTCAAAACGTCTGTCCCGCGGTCTGTTTCCTCCGGCACCGAAAAGGGTTATAAGCCTGTTGGGGTTATATTCTCTAAGTGTCGTCAAAATATTTTCCATACTTACTGCATTATGAGCATAGTCTATAAGTAATGTATAATTGCCGGGCACCTTTACGCTTTCAACTCTGCCTTTGACCTTGACCTCATTAAGTCCGTCATAAATATTTTTTTCCGTAATATCAAAATGTCTGCAAACAGCTATTGCGGCGAGTGCATTATGAACGGTAAACATACCGGGTATTGCAACATCTATATCCATATAAAGACAGCCGCCCAGCCTGAAATGCACGCCGAGATATCCGGCACGGGAAATAAGGCTTGCATCTGATGCTCTGAGCTGCGCACCCTCATTACAGCCGTAGGTTTCGACCGTACAGGTATGCCCCTCAAGCATTTTTTCATATGTCGGATCGTCAATATTCATAATACCGACCCTGCACTGTCTGAATAACATTGACTTACAATGCAGATAATCCTCCATCGTAGGATGTTCAACTCCGCCTATATGGTCATGTGAGAAATTCGTAAATATTCCGTAATCGAAAATAAATCCGTCGGTTCTGTGCCATTTTATTCCGAGGGAGGAAGCCTCCATAACGCAGCACTTGCAGCCCTCATCAATCATCTGCCGCATTGCCCTTTGAATCTCATAGGATTCCGGTGTTGTATTATCTGTCTTTATATGTTTATCGCCTATAATTATACCGAGAGTACCGATAATTCCCGTTTTGATACCGCCCTTTTCAAGTATGGAATGTACCATTGATGCGGTTGTTGTTTTTCCTTTAGTACCTGTGATTCCGATAGTCGTAAGTTCCTCGGCAGGATTTCCAAAATACTCTGCGGACATCACGGCGAGAGCCTTTCTTGTATCCTCAACCTTTATTACAGCCGCACCGTCTACCGAAATATCTTCACTAACGATAACAGCCGCCGCACCCATATCCGAAGCATTCTGTGCAAACTCATGCCCGTCAAAGGCGGAGCCGATAAGGCAGACGAACACACAATCCTTAACAACTTTTCGTGAATCATAAATTACGTCTGATATTTCCATATCGGTTTTACCCGAAACAACAGTATATTCAAGTTTTGAAAGAAGTTTATCAAGCGTCATAATACACTCCCCTTAAGCGCCGGCGGCGTGCCGCCGCTGTCAATCCGTAATTAGTTTTTTCAGGCAAATCAGTCTTTGACCCGACCGTAAATTTGCTCTATGAATAAGTAATAAGTTTGTCATTTGTAGTTGCGGAGCGGTGCCGTGCCGGCACTGTCAATCCGTAATTAGTTTTCTCAGGCAAATCAGTCTTTGGCTCGACCGTAAATTTGCTCTATGAATAAGTAATAAGTTTGTCATTTGTAGTTGCGGAGCGGTGCCGTGCCGGCACTGTCAATCCGTAATTAGTTTTCTCAGGCAAATCAGTCTTTGGCTCGACCATGAATTTACTCGATGAACAAGCGGCGTGCCGCCGCCGTCAATCCGTAATTAGTTTTCTCAAACAAATCAGTCTTTGGCTCGACCGTGAATTTGCTCGACGAATAAGTAATAAGTTTGTCATTTGTAGCTTCGGAGCGGCTCGCAGAGCCGCTCTCGACACTTTCTGCCGCATTCCGTCAGGCAAACTAATTATCGCGGAAACAGACTACCCTCCACTATAAACAAAGCGAACGCAAGTGAGCGAAAACGCGATCATGACAGCGGGGGCACCCCGCTTGCGGAGCGGCTCGCAGAGCCGCTCTCGATACTTTCTGCCGCATTCCGTCAGGCAAACTACCTATCGCGGAAACAGACTACCCTCCACTATAGACAAAGCGAACGCAAGTGAGCGAAACCGCGAATTGCCCGCGGGGGTTCCCCCGCCCGCATTAGAAGACGTCTTTGTCGTAGAGGTAGCGGAAGAAATCGGCGTAATCAGTTCTCTTGTCGGCAGTAAATTGAATTGCATCCCTCGGGTGCTGATTGAGCCTGCCTGTGAGAAGATAGGGTATGTCATAACCCCATACAACGCCGTCCGCTTTCAGCTTGTTTATGTGCTTCTCGATAAATTCAAGTACGGGCGTAATGTGATACTTGGGATTTTTCAGAAAACCGAGAAGAAGCTCAGTCGGACAGTTACCTGCTCCACGTCCCATACTGCTGACCGTTGAATCAAGATAGCTTACACCCATTGTAAGAGCTTCTATCGTGTTGGCAAAAGCAAGCTGCTGATTGTTATGTGCGTGAACACCTATTTTCTTGTTGTATTTATCCCCCATTTCAAGATACTTTTCGGCAAGCCTGCGCATCTGCTCGGGATAAAGTGAGCCGTAGCTGTCAACAATATAAACCATGTCAACACAGCTCTTTCCGATTATCTCAAGACCGTCCTCGAGATCACTGTCATTTGACTTTGATATAGCCATTATATTAATTGTCGTTTCATAGCCCTTATTCTTGCAGTATTCCACAATCTCAATAGCCGCAGGTATGGTATTGATATATGTAGCAACACGCACCAAATCAATAGGGCTGTCCGCCTTATTTATGATATCTCTCTTGAAATTGGTTCTTCCGACATCAGCCATAACGGATATTTTCAAGTCTGTATCATTATCGCCTACAACCTTGCGTATATCATCATCATTACAGAACTTCCATTTGCCGAATTTGTTTTCGTCAAACATATCCTTATCTGCCTTGTAACCAAATTCCATATAATCTATTCCCGCTTCGATATTTGTCCTGTACAGATCGTGAACAAATTCGTCCGTAAACGCAAAATCATTTACAAGTCCTCCGTCTCTCAATGTACAATCAATAACCTTGATATCAGGTCTGAACGATACCAGTTCGCCTTTTTTCTGCATTTTAATTTCCTCCGAATTTCTAATCTTAATAAATATATGCTCACGCATTATTTTACAATACCAATTATACCGCATATTTCCTCAAATTACAATAGTTTGTTATGCTCTGCTTTCAGACAGCATTTTCCCGAAGCCGACATTAACCGGCTTCGGGAAGTGAATCTATTATTTCTTCTATTTCTTCGGATATTACAACGTCACCCTTGTCATTTAACTTAGTATAAATTATTTCACTCATACATACAACAATCTTTTCTTTTTGCGTATCTCCGTCAAGCCAGTATTCAATAAAGCTCATCCCACTGCCATATACCTTATCCGGATAAGGCTGTATTTTATCTATTTCGGCGGTTATATAATCATATCTTGCCTGATAATCACTTTTATTGATGCTTTCTTCAACTATCCTCTTTACGTCCCCCAATGTAAGTCGGGGAGAATCTTCGTCTATTAAACCGCATATCACCGCTTCTTTTCTTGAATAAACGCCCTCACCTTCATCCGGTCTTACGGCACACAATTCAACAATTCTGTCATCGCTTAACTCGGGATGCTGTTCCAGTGCATATAATATATCCTCTTTAACTGGTTCTTCAAAATAGTATTCTTCACCGGGGATAATATTGTTGGGACCGTCAACATATTTTTCCTTATATTCGGGATACTTGCTTATGAGCTCCTTATATATTTTATTAACTCTTTTATCCTTTGAATCACTGAAAAACACCTCTATTTCATCCCAATCCATTTCCTTGCCCCCGAGCTCCAAGTATTCTTCATATCCTTCCAGGGTAATAATACAAGAATCCGAGCCGTAATCGTACTTCAGCTTTATCAGTGCAAGCATGAAAGTTTTTTCGCCGTCCTCAACCCGAATCTTAAGCTCAATTTCGGAAACCTCAGCAACCATAAAATTTACATAAAACATAGCTTTTTCCTCATTGCCGAAAAACAAATCGTAGCAAACGCCATGTGGTCCCGCAGGATAAGTTTCAGGATCAATTTCTCCGACTACACGGTCATTTGACTCGACCCAAACCATTTTATCAGGATATTCAACCTCAAAGGCGATATCATCAATATAGCCGAGTTTCACTTTATTTGAACCACCGGGTTTTAAATCAATATAGTGTTTTTTATTTTCATCATCATAATAATACGCTTTGACAGTCATAATACCATCATATTCCAAGGGTTCACGGTAAAAATTAATTATTTGGTTTTCATTTGGTTTCTCGGCACTGCTCTCCGTAAATTCCTCATACCTTTGCAGCTTTGCCGAGAAGGTTTTTCCGCCGTCATCCGAGGAAATTTTAATCAGCGACAGTACGACCACACCATTGCTGTCTTCAATACTGATTTTAAGATCCGCTGTTTTATTAAGCATTATATCCTCACTGTAGGGCGTCCAGAAAATTTCAAGCCTGTCCTCACCGGAAAATTCATTGCCGTAATCGCTTATTTTTTCCTCTCCGTTGTTCCATGTCATAAAATGTCCGTTATTTGTTTCCAGATTTATCTTTTTTCCGGGATAAACAATTTCAAAAGGTATTCCCGATTCCCGATCGGAGTCGGAAGATGTATTGTAATTACCCTCAATCTTTATCGGCTCATCAGGAACCATATCCACATATTTACCGCTTTTATTGTCCTTGCCCGAATAATATTTCACGGTAAGCACAGCCTCGGTTTTTTCCGATTCTTCAACGGATTTTTCTGCCGGTGCAACGGAGGTACTGTTCTGCGGAATCCGTACATCCGGCCGCGTTTGATTTCCCACAATAAAAATACAAACTGCCGCAATTACCATAACCGCACAGGCAGCGGCTATTACACATATTTTTCGTTTTGTAAGCATACTGAAAAAATTTTTTCTTTTCCGTTTATCTGCATTTTTTTCTTTCACAAAAGCAAATTCGGCTATATGCTTATCACTTATCTCTGTCATACAATTCATTAAATCCTCAGCTTTCATGGCAATATCCCCCTTTTCTCAAGATAATCCCTAAGCCTGCCCCTTATTCTTGACAATCTGGTTCTGACAGCACCCTCCTTAATTCCGGTAATATTAGATAAATCCTCGTATGAATCCATAAACCAGTACCGCCGCACAAACAACAGTCTGTTTGTATAGTCGAGCGTATCTATAAACTCATCAATTATGCCCGACAACTCGGAAGCCTGTATTTCATCCTCAACCGTTTCCGCAGACGGCAGACATTCCGCAAGCTCCTCAAAGCAGCTTCCGTAATTTCCGCTTCGTTTTTTTGCCGAATTATGCTTAATGCGTTTCAGGGATAAATTTCTTACAATTTTACAGACATATGCCAACAGCGACTCCGGCTTTTGCGGAGGTACGGTCTCCCATACACTGAGGTAGGAATCATTGACACACTCTTCTGCATCACGTTTATCAGCAAGAATATTCATAGCTGCCTTCATACATACACTTCCGTATTTATCTGACAGCTCATTCACAGCCTTTTCAGAACGTGCAAAAAACAGTTCTATTATTTTTTTATCATCCATTACCGTTCACCACCCTCCTACCGATTATGTACTCTTTTATCCTTTTTCGTTACATAAAAAACAGAAAAATTTATATTCATTCTGTTTTTTACGGTTGTTGTATGAAAATATCCGCAAAATCTGACGTTATCCTCGGAATTGTCAGCAGGCAATCATGTAAAAACCGATAAAAGGAGCCGATAATTCCTGAGGTATACCACTGAATCATCGGCTCCGTATTTACTTTTATTCATTCTCTTTGTGTATAAAAAGACTGCACAGACTCATAACGGCACCAAATAATATACCGGCAATCGGCCGAACCAACCGGGTAATTTCCCGGGCATCCGTCAAATAACGCAATACTCCTTATTCTTAACCGTATTATCTGTCATAATATGACTCTAAATCTATATTATCATTATATACTGCGTACAGTATATGTGGATCCGTGATGTTACATTGGAAATCCAATACTTCATTGGCTGTATAAGTTTTGCCGCCGGATTCATATTCTATCGCTAAATAAACTTTCAAGACACCGTCATGTATTTTTTCAAAAGCGGTATCTTTAAAGGTAAAATTAAAATACACCTGTGAATCCTTGCTTAACTCCAGATCCTCTCCTTTTTTCCATTCCTTTCTGTCATAATAATCCTCCCCAATACTGACCTCATCAAGAGATAAGGTTTCGGATTTATTAAGAAGTTTTATATCCTTTATAATTATATCATTTTTGATATCCGCTTGGTACTTAGTAAGACTTATTATACCACCGTTATCTATAGTGTATAAATTAGTGCGTCCGTAGGAATCGGACCCAAAAGACAGAGCATTTTCTCCGTCATCTCCCGGCTCCGTATTTGTTTCAAACTTTATTTCCCCGATATTGACATCATAAGCTTTGCCTTTGACGGATACCTTCATCTCATTTATGCTTTCCTCACTTGTAAAACATTCGGCAGGGATATAAAGACTCTCCGCCTCGTTTTCCTCCTTTGCAGAACCCTCCTTGCCAAAAACAACCGTACATAGTTTTGTATAATAATGCGGGAATTGATCATCGGTCAGCATTTCATATTCCGCGTTTACTCTCTTCTCCGTTCTCTCGTCATTATTGTTCCAATCAAATTTATTATACTGAAGACATAAAGCCTGCTCGAATTTTTCTTTTGATTCAACGGATTCCCAAAATGACACTGTATAAGGCACATTGGTGTCTATTTCAACCTTTATGTCACTGTCATCCAAAGGTTCGGCAGAAATAATGCTAAATCTGTAGTAACTCGAAGATGCGGGAACATCTTCATCAATATCTTGAATAATCTCAAGATCCGCCTTTCCCGCACAGATCACATAATCGTCCTTTAATTCGCCGGGAAATACCTTGAAATATTCCGATTTCCTTTTTATAACGATTCCGGACTCAGCTTTTGAATTCGTATCACTCGAATCGTTTTTACTGTCCTGTGAACATCCGGCTGCAAAAGCACTCAGGCAAGTCGCGGCAAGTAAGAAAGCGGTACATTTTTTTTTAAATTTCATAACTGAACCTCCGATTGAAAATTAACTTAATAAGAATGATAGCATTTTTTATCCCATTTGTAAAGCAATTATTACAAAATTATAAATCGTCATTATGCAGATATTTTATTTAATATCAACAAGCATAACCGATGATATCATTCGTATGCTCTTTTTTTACCCTCAGTTCCGCAGCAGCACCGTAGTGTAAAATATCAAATTCCTCGGGAGCAATTTCCCAAAGTAATTTTATATGCACCTGATCCCATGCAGAAATTTCCTACTTTTGGTTTCCGGTATTTCTTTTCTTAAATAATGCCAAAAATTTGTTATCATAGAAATTATCAAATTTCTTCATAAAGAAATCAAATATCAATGCAATTAAAACAGTACAAATAAAAGACATGACAAAAAATACATACGGATGGCTGTTACAATTGAATATTTTTTTAAAGAAAATCATTGGCAGTCTTTGTAAAATATAAAGACTGAACAAATGTTTTCCAAAGAAACGAAGTAATTCGTTATCAAACTGTATTTTCATAGTAACCAAAACAGCACACATAACAAACATTAGACAGCAGGCTTCATATATCCATATGCTTACCCCCAATTTATTATATGAAAGTAAGAACAACGACAAAAAAGTCGTCAAAAACAGAAAATATATTATATCATTCTTCATTACTGCCTTTTCAAAATTTTTTCTAAACAATGAATACCATATTCCCAAAGGATAGCATAATACTGTATTATACCAGTAGCCAGGCTTGAACCTCATCAAAAGCATTATATAAAACACAGATAAAACCGTAACAATAACCGCGGATACATATTTATTTTTTAAAAATCTGAACGAAAAATATGTAAAAAGATATAACGATACAATAGCAAGTATATACCAGTTTGAATTATTCAAGGATTCCCAACATACCAAAGACAGCAACGCTTTTTGAATACTTATTTTCCCTCTTGTTACAATACGAAAAATAATATACAATATTACCGCCATATCAAAATGCAGCAATACTTTCGGGGCTCTTTTAACAGGTATACTTTTTACATAATCTTTGCCTTTTTTGCTTATTGATTCCATAATTCCGAAACCTGAATAAAACAAAAATAAAGTTACTAAAAGCTGTTTCAAGCCAAGATTAAACGCATTAAAAAAAGTGTTATAAGGTCCGGAAAGCTTAACAAACTGAGCAAAGTGTCTGAAAAATACACAAATCAGAAAAATACCCTTTATTGCGTTTGTTTTATCTAATGATATATAGTCATCAAAATATTCACCTTCCGTCTTAATCTTACATCCGGCAAAACACAGTAAAGCTGATATCACCAAAACAACTGTCAAAATCATCACTCCAATAAATCTTTATCAACGTAGATCAATTATACCAAAAAGACCGGTCAGCGTCAATATTTTCCCGATAATAAGACAAAACCATGCTAATACTCAGCAGCATATGAGTTAATCCTTGCTTTGTCCGCAACGTCGTATTTATTTATTTTCTAAAATAATATTTCCGCTTGTTGTATGTATTTCGCATAAGGGCTTCCCATTAACCGACTTCGGGACATTGATATAACCGCTTACAGTATCCGTGTGTATTTCCTTATCACCCAAAAGATCTCCACCGACATCTCCGCTTACGGTGGAAATATTTATCTTGTCTGCATCAGACTCATCAAGATATACATCTCCGCTTGCCGTACCTATCGTGAGTGACTCCGACACAAACTTATTCAGCCTTATATTACCGCTTACGCTTGAAATCTCCGTACCATTATCCGTTTTGCCCGTAACATCCACATCTCCGCTTGTCGTACCTATCGTGAGCGACTCCGAAATAAATTTATTCAGCCTTATATCGCCGCTTACGCTTGAAATCTCCGCACCATTATCCGTTTTACCCGTAACATCCACAGCTCCGCTTGTTGTAGATATCTTAACCTCACCGCTTCCATAAGCACTGATATTTCCACTGACAGTATGCAGCTCTGTATCTTCAAACGCAAACTCTTCCATATTTATATTTCCGCCGACTGTCGAAACATAAAGCTTCTCATACTCCTTTTCCGGCAGATATATTATCATATCCCGTCCTATATTAATGTTAAAAATATAAGATGTCCAGTTCCTGTATTCAGCCTTAATCTTCAGAGTACCTCCCGATATATCTATATTGTGTATAATTTTGTTTGAATCATAATATACAATTTTACATTTTCCGTCATCCGATGGTTTAAGTTCTACGCTATCCGACATATCCTGTATATCTATTTCATCAAATTCCGCACTTATAACCTTTGTTTTTTTCTCATATACCGCAGTGCTGAGTCTTGAAAAGTCAAAATCTACCGATATTGCCGCAATAAGACACAGTATAAGTCCAATACCGAAAATAACGGCGGATATTACCATAAGCTTTTTCATCTTCTTAGTCATTTTTCACGCCTCCTTAGGAATAAGTAACGCTTTTACGCCCTTAATTGCCAATTTAAAAAGCTCAATCAACCCTTTTGCTATAATTTTCAATACAAAAACAAAAGG
>CANPXK010000083.1 GCA_947585965.1 uncultured Clostridia bacterium | reverse complement strand
TATGCGATAAGACGCACATTATCAAGAGGAATATCCTGCTTCTTAACGATAGGAATATCCCACTTGCCTGTTACATCGAAGCCGTTCCTCATAAAGAGGTACTTTCCTCTTTTTCTCCGTTAATTGTGAATATGGGATAAGACCCAAACCTAACTGTTCACATATTTTAAAGCAATTAAGCAGAAATTTGTTAATTGTCAGCGATTCAAAAAGTTTAATGACTTCTTTATCAATTTCATTGTATCTGTTACCTGAAAGTCGCATTTTACCTCCTTAATCATCTTCAAGCAATGCTTTGATGATAGCACTTTTTTGTTCCTTTGTCATACTTGCAGAATTTCTCGCAATCAAACGAACAATTCGTGGATAATCCGTTTCAATATCACCATTTTCTTCTGTTCCAAGTAAATAGTCAGAAGTGGTGTGTAGTGCAGTTGCGATATTTGCTATGATCTCACTTTTTGGGATTCGTTCACTATGCATATAACGTGACATCGTAGCTTCCGTCACACCCACCCTTTCTGCCAGTTCCTTCTGCGAAATGCCTTGCTGCTTCAACAAATTGGCAAGACGCTCAGCAAAAGTAGTCTGTGCCATAGTATTTCCTCCTTGATAATTCTCTGCTGTTATAGGTTTTCTTGTTTTTGGCTTTGGTTTTTGTTTAACTTACCATAAGTATAATTATTATTGCTTATTTTGTCAAGATTTACAAAAAACTTTGTATCATTGCACATATATAAGTTGAAACGCAAACTACTTATTGTGCAACATAACACAGAATTACCCTTAAGTGATATATATTTGATAGTAAAATGGTCTGTCGCAGTAAGAAAAGCGGCAGACCAAAAAATATTCAAAAAAAATAACAGGCGAACTATGGACGGCGTGCCGGCGGGGTGCCCCCGCTGTCATGTTCGCGTTTTCGCTCACTGCGTTCGCTTTGTTTTTTTTGTGGAGGGCAGTCTGTTTCCGCGATAGGTAGTTTGCCTGCCGGTGTGGGGGAGAAAGTGTCGAGAGCGGCACTGCGTGCCGCTCCGTATCTAAAAATGACAAACTTATCACCTATTCATCGAGTAAATATATGGTCGAGCCAAAGACTAATTTACCTGAAAAAACTAATTACGAAACGACAGTGCCGGCACGGCACCAGCGCAGGATTTTTGAAGTTCGCAAACTTTTTTCCACGATAATTACAGGAAAATATGGTAAAGTAGTAATTGTCAGGGATACTTACGGCAATAACGAATAGGTTAGTTATAACTTCCGGTATGTGCCGCGTGGGATACAAACAGCAAAATTTCTTAATTATGGCCACGGAAACCGAAAGCACTCCTCATTGCTCCTTGGATGATTGGCATCCTATGGACAGTGATATGGAGTGTTAAATCGGGTCGTGAATGAAAGATGTATCCCGTAAACGGCAGTACAGTTTTATGTTAATGCGGCAATTGTTTCTGATGATAAAATGAATACGCTTGTGAATAAGTGTAAGGAAATTATAGAGAAATATTGCGGCATTTTTTTACTGTACTGACAGATTAGGTAAAAACAGGATTCGACTGTCAATTTTGTTACAGTCCATATATTGAGCATACAAAAAACGAAATTCTCAATAAAAATATCCTATTCGGTTCCGGTGTATAGTTATAACGGTGAATTATATACTAATCTGTGCCGATTGGAAAATTGATGGTTTTACACGAATATAATTTGTTTCAAAGCTTGTAGGTATTATTTGCAAAAAGGGAGTGTGGGAGAAATGTCGGAATTTTTGGAAAAGCTTAAGGAAATGTCGGATATGACATATACAGAAAACGGTGCGGTTACCAATAAATCAAGCGGTTCTGATTGTCTTGATTTCTTTGCCTCAATAGGCGGAATGAGAAACCGGGAAGAACAAGATATCATAAAATACTTTATCAGAGCATATGCGGAAGACCCCGATAAGGCTATGAAGCTGCTGTTTTATACAAGAGATATAAGGGGCGGACTCGGAGAAAGAAGAATATTCCGCATCATACTAAGATGGCTTGCGGAATATAAATCGGAGTCGGTTATAATAAATCTCCCGTACATACCCGAATACGGCAGATATGACGATTTGCTTGTGCTTATCGGTACAAGATGTGAAAAAAATGTAATTGCTATGATAAAGAAACAGCTTACGCAGGATATTGAAGCACTTGAAAAGGGTGAAGAAGTAAGCCTGATTGCAAAATGGCTCCCCTCTGTATGTACGTCAAACAAAGAGGCTGTCAGGACGGCAAAATATCTTGCAAGGTCTATAGGAATGAGTGAGGCTGAATACAGAAAAACGCTGTCAAAGCTCCGTGCAGCTATACGCATAATTGAAACAAAGCTTTGCAAAAAGGAATATGACTTTGATTATTCAAGGCAATGTTCAAAGGCACTGTACAAATACAGAAAGGCATTTATCAGAAACGATAAAGAGCGTTATATGAAATACATTGAAGATGTAAATGCAGGCAAGGTCAAAATGAATACCTCAACGCTTATGCCCTATGAATTGGTTGAGCCTTATCTGAAACGCTTGATGCCTGATCCTTGGCAGACTAACCGGGTTCAGAGTCTTTCAGCGGAGGAAACAGAGTCACTTAATACAACATGGGCTAATCTTACCGATTACGGCAGTGATGAAAATATGATTGCCGTTATAGATACATCAGGTTCTATGTATTGGAATGAAACGATGCCCTCGCCCGGTGCGGTTGCACTTTCTCTCGGACTGTATATTGCCGAAAGGAACAGAGGTGCATTTGCAAACCATTTTATAGAATTTTCATTTGATGCCGAGCTTATTGAAATAAAAGGAAATACTTTTGCCGACAGGCTCTTATATGCCGCCAGCCTAAGAAAAATAGCAAACACTGACCTTGAGGCTGTGTTTGAGACCATTCTCGCCACAGCGCTGAAATATAATATGCCTCAGTCTGAAATGCCCACAAAGCTTATTATAATATCCGATATGGAATTTGATTTTTGTGTCAAAAACTCAGAAATAACCAATTTTGAAAATGCTAAACAGCGCTATGAATTATACGGCTATAAATTGCCGGAGGTCATATTCTGGAATGTAGCGTGCCGCAACCGTCAGGCACCTGTTAAAAAGAACGAACAGGGGGTGGCTCTTGTTTCGGGCTGTACTCCTCTGCTTTTTGAAATGACAGCCGGAGGTCTAGTATCTCCCGAAGCATTTATGGAAAAAATTCTTTCATCGGAAAGATACAAAAACATCGTCTGTGCCGGCGGCACGCCGCTTGTTCACCGAGTAAATTAACGGTCGAGCAATAAAATAGTTTGCCTGAGTGAATTAGTTACGGATTGACAGCGGGGGCACCCCGCGTGGTAGGCGGTTTTCTCCCGTAAGGGAGGTGATAACTTATGTCAGTATCCGAATTTTTCTAATTCGTGATTATGATGACAGGTGTTATCGCACTTGTATATAAAGTCGTAAAAGACCATTATAACAAGAAATGAGTTTCTTACATAAAAAATAAGAAACACCGCCCAATCTTCCAAATTTAGCGGTGTTTCTTAAAACACTAAAAATCTTGGGAGAAACCGCTTACTGTGCGGTACTCTCTTTAATACAATATTACATCAAAATTTATGAAATGTCAAGAGGCAATTCGCGGCGGCGTGCCGCCGCAGTCAATCCGTAATTAATTTACTCAGGTCAATTAATCTATGGCTCGACCATTAATTTACTCGATGAACAAGCGATAAGTTTGTCATTTGTAGATACGGAGCGGCTCGTAGAGCCGCTCTCGACACTTTCTACCGCACACCGACAGGCAAACTAATTATCGCGGAAACAGACTTCCCTCCACTATAAACAAAGCGAACGCAAGTGAGCGAAAACGCGAATTGCCCGCGGGGGCTCCCCGCCGGCGTGCTGCCGCAGTCAATCCGTAATTAATTTACTCAGGTCAATCAGTCTATGGCTCGACCGTAAATTTACCCGATGAACAAGCGATAAGTTTGTCATTTGTAGATGCGGAAAGCCTCGCAAGAGGCTTTCACGACACTCTCTCACGCACACCGACAGGCAAACTACCTATCGCGGGCGGCGTGCCGCCGCTGTCAATCCGTAATTAATTTACTCAGGCCAATTAATCTATGGCTCGACCATATATTTACTCGATGAATAAGTGATAAGTTTGTCATTTCTGTTTGCGGAGCGGCTCCTCGGAGCCGCTCTCGACACTCTCTCACGCCCACCGACAGGCAAACTAATTATCGCGGAAACAGACTTCCCTCCACTATAAAAAAGCGAACGTAGTGAGCGAAACCGCGAACATGACAGCGGGGGCACCCCGCCGCCGCCGCTAGAATTCGGGTTTTATGGTTCTTAGGAATAGGTCGGTGAGGGCTTCTTCGGCGGATACTTTGCCGCTTAGTACATCATTTACTCCGGTGCATATCGGAAGATCAACATTGTACTTGGAAGCAAGCAGTACAAGCGCTTTTGTTGTGTCAACACCCTCCGCAAGTAAACCGTATTCCTCTCCTTTGACAAACTTTTCGCCAAAACAACGGTTGTGACTGTACTTTGAAAAAAGAGTAGCTTCATAATCACCAAGATGACAAAGACCGTATGCCGACAGCTCGTTTCCGCCCATGGCTTTGATGAGCCTTGATATCTCCCTCGTGCCCCTTGACATAAGAGCACCCTTGAGGGATGAACGGTTAAGACCGTCAAGCATACCTGCCGCAATGCCCATGGTGTTTTTGGATGCCGCGCCAATTTCACTTCCGATAAGATCCTGACCGACATAAAAACGGATAAGATCACTCGAAAATTCTTTTATAAGCATGGATTTTAAGGAATCATGTCGTGAATCAATAACCATGCAGTTGGGGATGCCGTTGCTGAAATCCTGAGGGTGTCCGGGTCCTACCCAGATGGCAACCTCGGTTTCGTCTGTAATATATTCCTCAACAATCTGCGTAAGGCGACAGCCTGTTGTCGCTTCTATGCCCTTCATGCAAAGAACGATCTTTTTTCCTTTGAGATTGTATCTGATAAGCGACTGCATAAAAGAACGCAAAGCCTGTGAACTTATGGAAATAATAAGAACCTGTGCATTGCTCACCGCAGCTTCGAGGTCAGATGTGATATTAATGCTTTCCCTGAAGCTTAGCATATTATTCTTTCTTGTTTCCTTAAGCTCAATAAGCTGAGGAGCATCCGAAAGTCCCCATATTGTTACATTATGCCCGATTTTATCAAGATACCAACCGATAAACGACCCCCATCTTCCGCAGCCTAAAAGTGTTATATTCATATTTTCGACCTCCTGAAAATAATTCTATGATTATAATAACATATAATGATATAAAAATCTACAGCTGTAAACAAAAAAGACAGTTTCATACCTGTCCTGATTTATTTTTGTTGTTATCGGAGAATATGAATTTTTCGATTTTGTATGATACCACTGCGGTAATAATACCGAGAATCATTCCGAAAAGTACATCCGTAGGGAAATGGACATAAAGATAAAGTCTTGAAGCGGCTATTGCTGAGGCGAGAATATACATACAAATACCGGCTTTTTTGTTGTAAATGAAGAAAACAGTAGCTGTTCCGAATGCAAAAAACGTATGACCCGAGGGGAAAGAAGCATCAATTTCCGGTGATACAAGAAGGTTTATCATGGTGTTGAGTTCGTAAGGACGTATGCGGTTTACAACAGGCTTGAATATAAGATTGCATATGATAAAGGCGAAGATAAGATAAAAAACGAGTGACTTTCCGAAGCGGCGGTATTTTTTGGTGATAAGTGAAATTACGGCGATCAAAATCCAAAGTACCCCCGCTGCACCAAGCAGAGATATGAACGGCATGACAGCATCAAGCAGGTCTGACCTGAAATTATTTTGTATGTAATTCAATATATAAAATTCCCAGTCCATAAACAAAACCTCCGCAGGTAAGTATCAAAAGTTCTTCAACTTTGAAACAGCTTAAGTAATTATATCATATTTTCGTATAAAAATTACCGTTATTTTGTTTAAAATAAAAATTTAGTGACAATCTATAATAATAGGACGATTTAACGGAAGTATTTATATTTATTTTTAAAAAAGATATTGATTTTTGGTATCAGGTGTAGTATAATAGCTTTGTTGCTGAAAAGCGGCAGATAAAGCAAGACAGATTCATACCTTCAGAGATGCGAACGGGCAGGCGCTGTGCGACAGAGCAGCGTGAACCATGTCAGGCGGGGAACCGAGCAGCATTAAGCGTACGTCTTTGTGCGATGCAGTTAGTCTGTTCGTCCGTGTCTTTGAGTGTGTGAAGCCGTTAATACGGTCTGTCTTGTTTTTTTGGTGTAACATACATCTCATGCAGGAGGGTGACAGCGGTGTACCGTGTATTATACAGAAAATATCGTCCGAAATTTTTTGCCGATGTTATCGGTCAGCCGCAGGTCACCGATACATTAAAAAACGAGCTGAAAAGCAATCGTCTTGCCCATGCATATCTTTTTACAGGCTCAAGAGGAACCGGAAAGACAACCTGTTCCAAAATACTGTCAAAGGCTGTAAATTGCCTGAATCCGATTGATGGGGATCCGTGCGGAGAATGTGAAATATGTAAGGGGATAGATGACGGTACTGTCCTTGATGTTGTGGAAATAGATGCCGCAAGTAATAACGGTGTTGATGATATACGGATGCTCCGTGAAGAGGCTGTTTTTACACCCGCTGTGGCAAAATACAGGGTATATATAATAGATGAGGTGCATATGCTTTCTATAGGGGCATTTAATGCTCTTCTGAAAACACTTGAAGAACCTCCGCCCCATGTTATATTTATACTGGCAACAACAGAAGTTCATAAGCTGCCGGCAACAATACTCTCAAGGTGTCAGAGATTTGATTTTCACAGAATAGCACCAAGGGACATTGCCGAAAGACTCAGATTCGTATGTGAGAGCGAGGGTGTTACCATTGATGATAATGCCGCACTGCTCGTTGCGGGACTTGCAGACGGTGCAATGAGAGATGCGCTTTCCCTGCTTGACCAATGTATAAGCAAGGGTGAGCATATAACCGAGGAAATTGTAAGGCGGACAGCAGGACTTGCGGATAAAAGTCATCTTTTTGATATAACGGATGCCATAAGAACTAAGGATGGTGCGGCCGCTGTTGAGATAATAGACAGTTTGTACCGTGATTCAAAGGATATGGCAAGGCTTTGTGATGAGTTGACTTCACATTTTCGTGAGCTTATGCTCATCAAAACAGTAAAACAGCCGAGAGATATAATTGTAATGTCCGATGACGATTACAATAAAGCATACGAACAGGCTATGGTTATGCCGCTTGAAGAGGTTGTCGATGCCATAGGTGTGCTTCAGACCTCAAAGGAAAAAATGCTCAGAGGGGCAAACAGGCGTATAGAAATGGAAATGACGGCAGTTCGCCTTTGTACTCCGTCATTGAAACAATCAATAAACCCCGAGCTTGAGAGCAGAGTTGCCGATATGGAAAAGACAATCATGAGTCTTCGGGCAAATCCGCCTGTTGCTGAAAATAAACCGGCAAGACCTGCTCCCGCAGCAAAAATGAAGCGGCCTACCAACGAGGAAATGGAAAGGCTGAGGGAAAAAGCCGTGCCTATGCCCGAATGGCCGGAGGTTATCGAGGAGATGAGAAAGTATTCCAGGACGGTTGCCGCGAGCTTTGACGGGAGTACGGCGTATATTTCCGAGAAATATGTGCTTGTGGATTCGTCAAATACCATATGCTTTGACCTTCTGCGGAATAATGACAAGCTTCGCTCAAGAATGAGGGATATAATAAAAAGCGTTACGGGCACGGATTACAGGCTGGGAAGATATTCCTATCCGGATGAGGAAAAAACGGACGATGCACTTTCACAGCTTAAAAATGATTTTAAGTCGGCAGGTATACCTGTTGACGATAATAAATAAAATAATTATGTCAAATAGGAGGAAATTAAAATGAAAGCAAGATTACCGAAGGGTTACAGCAACGGAGGAAATACAAATATCCAGCAGATAGCAAGACAGGCTCAGAAAATGCAGGAGGAAATGGATGCGGCAAACAAGGAGCTTGACGAAAAGGAGTATTCCGCGGCAGCAGGCGGCGGAGTTGTTAAGGCTGTTGTCAAGGGAAGCCTTGAAGTTACGTCTATTGAGATGGACAAAGAGGTTGTTGACCCTGAAGATACTGAGACTCTGTCCGAGCTTATAATGGCTGCCGTAAACGAGGCAATACGCAAGGCACGCGATGAGAAATCCGAAACAATGGACAGAATTTCGGGCGGTCTCAATGTACCGGGGCTGTTTTAATTATGCCGGAATATGTAGTAGCTCCTCTCGACAGACTTATTGAGCAGTTTGAACGCCTGCCCGGAATAGGTCATAAGACAGCAATAAGACTTGCGTATTATGTTTTGTCAATGAATGAATCCGAAGCGGAGAAATTTGCGAATGCGATTGTTGACGCACATAAGAAGATACATTACTGCAAGATATGCTGTAATCTTACGGACAAAGAGGTTTGTTCGATTTGTTCGGATGATAGGCGTGACAAATCAATAATATGTGTTGTTCAGGATCCTAAAAATGTTATGGCATTTGAAAAAACAAGGGAATTTAATGCTACATATCATGTATTGCACGGGCTTTTATCCCCACTAAGCGGCAGTACTCCTGATATGATCCATACCAAGGAGCTTTTGAAAAGGCTTAACAATGATGAGGTAAAAGAGGTCATAATGGCGATGGACGGCACCGTTGAGGGTGAAGCTACCGCTGTTTATCTCAGCAAACTGATAAAGCCGCTCGGCATAAAGGTATCAAGACTTGCCTACGGGATACCTGTGGGTGCGGATCTTCAATATGCCGATGAGGTCACGCTTTCAAGATCCCTGCGTGGAAGAGTGGAACTTTAAGGAGGTGAGCTTTCGTGGCGAAAGAAAAGGGCGGTAATACCATAGCAAAAAATCCGAAGGCTTTACATGATTATTTCGTCATTGAAAGCTATGAAGCCGGAATTGAACTTTGCGGAACGGAGGTTAAATCCATCCGTCAGGGCAGGGTCAACCTTAAGGATTCGTGGTGTACAATAGATGACGGCGAACTGTGGGTCAAGGGTATGCACATAAGTCATTATGAGCAGGGCAATATATTCAACCGTGATCCCATGCGTGTACGCCGTCTGCTTATGCATAAAAAAGAAATTCTTAAGCTTTTCGGTACAGTGAAACAGGAGGGATATTCTCTTATCCCGCTTTCACTGTATTTTAAAGGTTCAAAAGTCAAGCTTAAGCTTGGTCTTTGCAAGGGCAAAAAGCTCTATGATAAGCGTAATGACATGGCTGAAAAGGCCGCAAAACGTGACATCGAAAGGGCAATTAAAGAAAGAAACAGATAAGGGTGTTCTGTTCCCTGCTGTATGTTGTCGTATTTATATACGGGGGCGTAACGGTTTCGACGGGGAGTGTGAGCATTGGTAAGCGAGCGGTGGCTTTACGGAACCACCATAAAATCCGTAAGCATAAATAATAAACGACAACAATAAAACTGTTGCTCTTGCCGCTTAATTAGGCAAGCGTTTATACCTGAAGTACCACGGTCGGGTATAGGCGTCGATTAGTGGTGAACGTGAACGGAGGAGCGGCTCGGCTTCCGTCATGACCCGGAGCCTACCGAAGTGCAAAGCCTGTTTGTCGGCGGTGCATAGGGGGAATCTCAAATGACAGACTGCGCTCGGAGAAAACCTTTGTAAGTGCTTTTCGGACAGGAGTTCGATTCTCCTCGCCTCCATTAACATTTTGTATTTTCGTAGTTTAATTTAATTAGGAAGTATAGTAATAATCGCTTTTTTTACTATGTAATAGCCATTTTGGTAACACGGTATGGCATTTTGGTAACACATATGGTAACACAAAACCATTGACTTTTATACCTTCTTATTATATAATAGACTTAAGGAGAATGTTGTTAAGTATATTATTATAGGGAGGTATATTTTATGAGTAATAGTAAAAAAGTGAATAGAAAAAAGATTGCCAATAATGTTTATTTTGATGAAAGCAGAAAGACATATTATGTTAGATTCTATTATGGTATGGTTGACGGCAAACGAAAACAAGAATGGAAAACATTTAAAACAAAGAACGATGCGATTCGGGCGTTGAAACTATTTGAGTTGGATAAGGTACAGGGGGTATCTCCATCTCCGGAAAAATTAACACTCGCTGATTATTTAACATATTGGGTTGAAGATTATAAGCCTATGAGTTGTGAATATACAACATTGTATGGTTACAAAGTTATAATAAATAATCATATAATACCACATATTGGAAAAATCATGCTTAAGAATTTAAGGGTGGATGATATTAATAGATATTTTTCTATTTTGTCAAATGAAGGTTTATCAAATAACACAATAAAGAAGCATTATAATCTCCTGAAGTCTGCACTTAGTCAGGCAGTTCGAGAGGATAAGATTTATTTTAATGTTATGGATAAAATAGCACCTCCCAAAACTACTAAAAAAGAAGTTTCTTTTTACACCGCCGAAGAATTGGCGGTCTTGTTGGATGTTATTAAAACAAAACCGGCTTTAGATATTGCTGTAAATATATCTGCTTTTACTGGTCTGCGTAGGGAGGAAATGTTAGGTTTAAAATGGGATTGTGTGGACTTTAAAAATTCAATCCTGACTATCAAAGAAGTTGTTACTAAAGCAGGTGATACGGTAATAATAAAAAAACCTAAAACAAAAGCTTCATATCGGAAAATTAGAATCCCTAACTACCTCTTGGATAAGTTGAAAATACTAAGAGACGAACAGGCAAGGAATGCAAAATTGTTCAACATTCCATTAGAGGAGTACAAATATATTTTCTGTAAACCCGATGGAAGTTTATATCATGTAAATTACGTATCTTCTATGCTTAAAAATGTTATCGAACAATATAATTTAAAACCTATACGTTTTCATGATTTACGTCATACTTTTGCGAGTATAGCACATGAACAGGGAGTAAGTATATTTGATATCAGTAAAACACTCGGACATAGTACAATAGCAACAACCTCAAATATATATACCCATCTTTTTGATGAAACTAATTCAAAGACTATTAATAGTGTTGCTAAAAGTATAGAGGAAGCAAGAACTAAAATCCAAAAAGAAAATTCGGATGAATAATAAAACCGAGTAGGAGGATACCCATTAGTAACTGACCTCTCATACCACCGTGCATACCGTTCGGTATGGCTGTTGGAGTAATTCGTTTGGAATATCAGCAACAAAATTACCTCCACTGCGAACCGATGATACTACTATT
>CANPXK010000082.1 GCA_947585965.1 uncultured Clostridia bacterium | reverse complement strand
GTCGCTTTTGAGTTCGTCGGTAACTACGTCTCGGTGGACTTTCACCACAGAGCATTGGTATGCCCGTCATACTAAAGAAGCCGCAAAAATTGCCGTGGAAACGGTGCGGCAATACAGAAGAAACACGGAGGTGGTCTTTAATGTTTTCAAGGATGTCGATTACGAAATCTACCGGGAGCTACTCGGATAATATCCGGAGGCTCCGTGAGGCGCTGGACAGTGCGGAAGCCATTGTAATCGGTGCGGGATCAGGTTTGTCTACCGCAGCGGGTCTTACTTATACCGGGGATCGGTTTCAGCGGTATTTTTCCGATTTTGCCGACAAATACGGCTTCCGGGATATGTATTCCGGCGGCTTTTATCCGTTCCCCTCACCGGAGGAATTCTGGGCGTATTGGAGCAGGTATATCTTCATCAACCGCTATATGGATGCACCGGAGCCGGTCTATAACTATCTGCTGTCGCTGGTTCATGATAAGGACTATTTTGTGATTACTACGAATGTCGACCACTGCTTTCAAAAGGCAGGATTCGATAAGAAGCGGCTGTTCTACACGCAGGGCGACTACGGTCTGCTTCAATGCTCCGAGCCGTGTTGCCGGGAAACCTTTGACAACGAGGACACGATTCGGCAGATGATAGAGCGGCAAGAAGGTATGCGTATTCCCTCCGAGCTTGTGCCGGTTTGCCCCCATTGCGGAAAACCCCTGACTGCAAATCTGCGTGCTGACGACAAATTTGTGGAGGACGAGGGCTGGCACCGGGCGGCGGAGCGGTACGAGAACTTTCTGAGGACGAGGGGAAATCAAAGGACTCTGTTTCTGGAACTTGGTGTCGGGTACAATACGCCGGCTATTATCAAGTACCCGTTCCGGCATATGACCGCACAGAATAAAGCGGCGACTTATGCTTGTATCAATTATGGAGAGGCAGTCTGTCCTACGGAAATTGAAAAACAATCAATCTGTATTGATGAAGATATAAGTAAAGTGCTGACAGCATTAGTTATCGCATAATGTTAAATAATCTCGACAGATGCAATGACGTACCGCCCCTCTTTCCCCATTCGGGACAGTCGTGATTTTGCACTCTGCGTTTGAGCGTTCATAGGAACGGCAAAAAGGAATATTGATTTAGCTGTGCTGTGGAGCCGCTGACAAGGCAAAGCCAACCCAAAGCCGCAAGAGAGAGTTTCCCGTATGGAAAACTCTTTACCGGCGTTTGGGTCTTTCTTTTGCCGCTCAAGCGGCTCCCTCATTTTCTTCTTATAGGGTTTCCTAAGCGCGGAGAAAACGGAGGTATCAGTATGAACGGGAACGAAAAGAGCAAAGATTTCAAGCCGGAAGAACTGTTCCCCATTGGCCGGGCATGGTACTTTATGCAAGGTTGATTTAAAAAATTTTTTGGAAAGGGCAAAACGCAAACAAAACTTTAACATTTGGGTGTTATAATAAGAAAAACGGAACGGAGGTACATATTATGTTTCAGATATTAGTGGTGGAGGACGACAAAGACCTGAACCGCACGGTCTGTTCTTTTTTGAACAACAACGGCTATAAGGCTGTGGGGTGTCTCGGTGCAAGTGAAGCCTACGATGCCATGTACGGAAATACCTTCGACCTCATTGTCTCCGATATTATGATGCCCGGTATCGACGGTTATGAGTTTGCGAAAACGGTGCGGTCGCTCAACGAGGATATACCCATTCTCTTTATGACGGCACGGGACGATTTCGCCTCCAAACAGAAGGGTTATCGGATCGGTATTGACGATTACATGGTCAAGCCGATTGACCTTGACGGGCTTTTACTGCGGATCGGGGCGCTCTTGCGGCGGGCGAAGATCGCCACCTCTCACAAGCTGGAGATAGGCAAGCTGCGGCTGGACATAGATGAGCGCACGGCGGTATATAACGGGGAGGAAATCCCCCTGACGGCACGGGAGTTTAATATCATCTATAAACTCTTGTCCTATCCCGGCAAGACCTTTACCCGAACACAGCTTATGGACGAGTTTTGGGATGCAGAAACGAACACCGCGCCGAGAGCGGTGGATGTGTATATGACAAAGCTGCGCGGGAAGTTTGAATCCTGCGACGAGTTCGAGCTTAAAACCGTTCATGGTCTGGGCTATAAGGCGGTGGTGAAATGAGCGAGGAAAACTCTATGCGGCGGCGAAAACGGCTGCTTGCCGCCATACGCCGTTATGTTGTATTCTTTTTGCTGATTGCGTTTGTCATCACCTGCTGTATGCTGCTTTTTCTTTACACCATGCAGACCTCGGTGGAAATCTCTTTTACGGAAAAGGGCATACGAACCGCTGCAATTCTGACGATGGGAAACGTGCTTTTCCTGAGCTTTTTATGCACTGTCATAGATGCCGTTCGTCGGAGGTTTATGGTGGAACGCCCGGTTCGCAGAATCATAAAGGGCGCAGAAAAGCTCATGTGCGGGGACTTTTCGGCAAGAATTGAACCACTCCGCGGCATTGTGGGCGAGGACGGCTTTGACAACATCATTGACTGTTTCAATCGCATGGCGGAGGAGCTTTCCGGCGTGGAGACTTTGCGGACAGATTTCATCGCCAATGTGTCCCATGAATTAAAAACGCCGCTGTCCGTCATGCAGAACTACGGGACGATGCTCCAAAATCCGAACCTGCCGGATGAACAGCGGATGGAATACGCAAAAGCCATAACCGAGCAGTCCCGCCGCCTTGCGGATCTCATTACGAATATTTTGAAGCTGAACCGCTTGGAAAATCAGCAGATTTATCCCGCCGCGAAACGGTACAATCTCGGAGAACAGCTTGCCGAGTGCCTGTTGAACTTTGAAAGCACTTGGGAAAAAAAGAACATTGACATTGATACAGACCTCGAAGAAGAAGTATTCGTAGAATCGGACAATGAGCTGTTGTCCCTTGTGTGGAGCAATCTTTTTTCCAACGCATTGAAATTCACGGAACCCGGCGGCACGGTGTGCGTGACACTGAAAACCGAGGGAGATTATGCCGCCGTCCGGGTGGCGGACACCGGCTGCGGTATTTCGCCGGGTACCGGCAAACACATATTTGAGAAATTCTATCAAGGCGACACCTCCCACGCCACACAGGGCAACGGATTGGGGCTGGCTCTGGTGAAACGGGTGGTGGATATTGTCGGCGGGGATATTTCCGTGGAGAGCGAAGTAGGAAAAGGGAGTACCTTTACTGTAAGAATCAGGAGGGCAGCGAATGGAGAAGTTCAAAAAGATTCTTAAAAAAATTTTCTGCCTGCCTCCGCTTTGGACGGTAATTGCGGCACTTTTCGGCTATGGCCTTGTGATCGCGGTGTTTGCGTTCGATATACAAAACCCAATCCTGCGATACGCTTCATATATTGCCTCCGCTTATGCACTGATCATCACCTGCACGGGACTTGTCTATGTCAATACGGCCATAGGCGGCATCAGAAAATTTGTCTCCAATCATCCGCTGATGAAAAAACTCCGCTCCACCAAGGTGGGCGAAAAATACATGACCGATGTGCGTTTCCGGGCGGGAGTCTCGCTGTATCAGGGCTTTTTCATCAATCTACTGTATATCGTCATGAAGCTGGTATCGGGTATTGTATACCGCTCCACATGGTTCATCGCTTTGGCAGTCTACTACATTCTTCTCGCCGTGATGCGCTTTCTGCTCGTGCGGCGGCTGAATGTGCGGGACGAAGCATCGGAGCTGCGCCGTTATAGGCTCTGTGGGATCATGCTTTTGTTCATGAATCAGGCACTTGCGGGTATCGTTGTCTTTATGGTGCATCAGAACCGTGGCTTTGATTATCCGGGATTACTGATTTACGCCATGGCTGCCTATTCCTTTTACGCCGTCACGATTGCCATTATCAATATTGTAAAGACCCGCAAGCATAAAAGCCCGATCCTGTCTGCTGCCAAAGCAATCAATCTTGTGGCGGCAATGGTGTCTATACTCTCGCTGGAAACCGCTATGCTGGCGCAGTTCGGCGGAGACGACGATCCGCTGTTCCGTCAAGTCATGACCGGCGCAACAGGAGGCGGCGTCTGTACCATCGTGATCGGTATGGCGATCTATATGATCCTACGGGCAAATAAAAATTTAAAAAAACTTGAAATTAACAATTCTCAAACATAACTTGAATGTTTTGCAAACATTCCCTTGCTACAATATCCACAGAATCTTGAAAGGAGTAATTAACCATGGAAAAAAATAAAGAAACCTTCACCTATACCTATTCCGCAAAGGAGCAGGAAGAAATCAAGAAGATACGGGACAAATATACACCTCCGACAAAAGAAGAAACCCCGATGGAGCAGCTCCGCCGTCTGGACGAGAGCGCCACAAAGGGAGCAACCGTTGTCTCGCTGATTATCGGAATCATCAGTGCACTGCTTCTGGGCGTGGGGATGTGCTGCACAATGATTCCGGGTTGGGAAGCCTATTTCATTCCCGGCATTGTGATCGGTGTGGTCGGCATAATCGGCGTAATCGCTGCCTATCCGATCTACACATACATGGTAAAGCGTAAGAGGGCGAAGCTGGCGCCGGAGATAATGCGGCTGTCGGACAAGCTGATGAAATGATGATCGCTATTCCTCGGTGGCTTTCATAATCTGATCTGCAAGCTGTACGATGTCAAATGCGTACTTCTGTTTATCGCTTTCAAGCTGTTTTTTATAAAGCAGATAATTTACGCTGATGCCTGCAAGCAACATGGGGGATGATTCCCCCCTGATTGCTTGTATGGAAAGGCACTTTCCGCCTTAAAATATGAGTGTAATAGCCGCTCCAAACTTGCAGGCAAAGGCAGCAGCCCGTTTTTTGACTTTTCTGTCCGGCTTTTTCAGAGCAACCGTCTTATAATACAGCTTCGGAACATATTCCTTTGCGATTGTTTCCGAATATACTTTGTCAGCATCCATAGTGGTTCCCCTTTGACTTGCATTTCAGCTATGAATGATAGTATAAGTATAGGAGAACTTCCACTAAAACGGAACAACATAAATAGCCGTTTGTGTTGCTTTTAGAGTGGAGAGACGAAAAACAGAGAAACTGATTGCAAAACACGGTTTTTCGGCAGACAGGGCAGGGTGTAAAGCCCTGCTGTTTTTTTATTCTCAAAAGTATCTTTCGTAATTCCGGTTTGACAAGATTTTCTTAAAATATTATAATCTTCTTCACACGAACTCCATATATTCGTGGTATGCTGTTTGTACATTTATTTGGAGGTGACTTATGTATCAGATTTTAGTTGTTGAAGATGACAAAAATACACATCAGGTCATCTGTGAATTTTTGAAAGAGGCAGGATACGCTGTAATTGGCGCATTTGACGGAGAGGAAGCAATCACCCGATTCTATGAAGGACGCTTCGATCCGGTTGTATCGGATATTATGATGCCAAAGAAAAACGGCATGGAGGTTTTAAAGGAAATCCGCTCGCTGTCCGATATTCCTGTCATTATGCTGACTGCTTTAGGCGATGAATATACGCAAATAAAAAGTTTTGACTTACAGGCGGACGAATATGTAACCAAGCCGTTTTCGCCTGTTGTTCTTGTGAAACGGGTATCTGCCCTCCTTCGCAGAAGCCATCCGATTAACAAAACAACTGTATGCTTTGAGGATGTTGTCGCTGATTTTTCCGCCTATACAGTTACAAAAAAAGGAGAGTTGATTTCGCTGACAACAAAAGAAATTGAAATTTTGAAAGTTCTTATTGAAAATCAGGGCAATGTGCTTTCGCGAATACAGATTTTAGATGCAGTATGGGGATTTGACAGTGATATTACAGACCGCATTGTAGACACTCATATTAAAAACCTGCGTAAAAAATTAGGCTGCACATCTATCCATACGGTCAAAGGCGTTGGCTATCGCTTTGAGGTGGTGGAATGAAAAACATGAAACTATTTCCAAAAACTTTTTTACACTGTTTCGGTCTTATGATTGGTGTAATACTCATCGCCTTCTTGCTCATTTACAGCTTATTGCCCACAGTCTATCAAACATATAAACAACAAGAACTCAATAGGGATACCATGCAGCTTACCGGGGACTTGCAAATGCTGACTTCAAAGGAAATATCTGCCGCCGTTACCTCATACGCTATTTCAAAAGGGTATGGATATACAGCTCAATATGAAAACGGTGAAATTATCTGCTCTGCCGGAGTCGGGCTCAGCTTTGAAATGATTGGCGGGGATTTTGAAACAGAAAATGAGGATGATACAATTCGTTTTGATGTAGATTCTGCTGCGAGTGAAACAAGTTTTAAAACAGTTGACGGTAAAACGATATATTTGACACTCAGTGTATCACTACAACCAATTGGGGATGCGGTATCGGTACTGTTGCTGATTCTTCCCGCTGCACTTATCATATGTATTATACTCTCCGCCGCTATCGCTTATTTCTATGCAAGATCCATTGTTAAACCAATTCAAAGCATTACGGCTGCAACAATTAAGATGCAGTCGCTTGTACCGGATATTTCATGTTCGATTAACAGAAATGATGAAATCGGTACACTATCTCAAAATATTGATGAAATGTATCGAAAGCTGCTTTCCACGATCTTCAATCTGGAACAGCAGATTCAAACGGTCAGCAAATCCGAGCAGGAAAAACTTGACTTTCTTCTGCTTGCTTCCCATGAACTAAAAACCCCTGTCACAGCTGTCAGGGGTATGGTAGACGGAATGCTCTATCGTGTTGGTGTATATAAGGATCGTGATACATATCTTTCGGAATGTCAGAAAAGTCTGGAAGGTCTATCAGAACTTATTTGCCGTATTTTAGAAACATCAAAGCTGGATGTAAACGCTGCTGCAAAGGATAAACAGCAGACAGACATAGGGAGATTGTTGGAAGAAACGGCTTCCCCATACTTCGTTATAGCAAAAAGCCGTGGTGTTAAAATGAAACTTTCTCTTAAAGATAATTTCTCAGCTGTAGTTTCGGCAGAACTTATAAAAAAAGTACTCTCAAATGTATTTTCCAATGCTGTCAAGTACACGGATACCGGTAAGTCTATACAGATATATATGAAAAAATATACGGTGGTTGTGGAGAATGAATGTCAGCCGCTTACAAAAGAGGAACTTTCACATATCGGAGAACCATTTTATCACCCCGCCAAAAATTCAGACAGAAATGGCGATAGTACGGGTTTGGGGCTGTATCTCACCGAACAAATTCTCAATGCCTGCAGACTTTCTTCTTCCTTTACACCTTATGAAAATGGAATGCGCTTTGTTTTATATTTCAAGGAATAATGACCTTTTTCAAAATGTTCTGTATCTCCATACAAACTCCATTTTGCACACTTATAATATGGGCATAAAGGAGGTACAAGACAATGTACATATTAAAAAACGCACTGAAAAACCTTATACGCAATAAAGGGAGAAATGCAGCGATCCTGATTATTGCCACACTGACGCTGACTGTCGTAACCGTTTCGTTTTCCATTCAAACGCTGTCCTCTTTGGCTATTTCGCATTACAAAGACAGCTTTGGTGTACAGGCGACATTAGAAACGAATTGGGAAAAAATCGACAAGGAACACCCGCCGGAGCAAACCGTAAATGAGGACGGAAGTATAACAATGGAACAGAATTTCGGATTCATCATGCCCGACGCCGAAGAATATGCCAACTATGCGGATTCGCAGTATGTAAAACAGGCGCTTTATCAAGCGTCTTGTGCCATTTATTCTGATTCTTTGAAACAAGTGGATGACAACTTACAGCAAGGGGAAGAAATTATTGATCTCGGCGATATGACTAAAGACGAGTTGATGAAGTTTTATATGGTATCCACAGATGAGGAATTGGCGGAAATATTGGGAGGACGGGAGGAACTGGAGAAAGTAATAGATACGAAAGCAAATTCTGTCGGCTCGCTGATAGGATTTACCGACCTTCCTCTCCTGAACGAATTTGCCGCGCAGCAACGAAAATTGGAACAGGGCATCTTTCCGCAGAACCTGAATGAATGTATTGTCAGCAATGTATTTGCAGAGAAAAACGACCTGAAGCCCGGGGACACTATCTCTGTTTCCGGTCCCAGCAAATCGTTGGATAAGAAAGAAGTGACGCTTACCGTAGTGGGCATTTACGGTGATTATTTTAACGAAGCGACTGCCGCAACCTTTGGTACGTCATATGGTGATATTTTTACCACCTATGACACCCTGATGAACACAGGTTTTCACTATATTGATTTGACAGACGCTGTTTTCATATTAAAGGACGCTGACTCGGTGGGAGCTTTTGAACAAGAGCTCCGGGCAAAAGGACTCAATAAATATCTATCCTTAGTATGCTCCACAGAGGAATATGAAAATAATACGAAACCGCTTAAAAATCTGTCGCATATTGCAGAGATTTTTACTATATTGGCAAGTACCATTGGCACAGCTGTTCTGCTCTTTATTTCTTTTATCAATGTCAGGGAGCGCAAGTACGAAATCGGAGTTCTCAGATCAATGGGAATGAAGAAATCAAATATTGCAAAGGGGATGATCTGTGAATTATTGGTAATGATGCTTGCCGCCTTTGCAGTAAGCGTTTTGATAGGGTTTGTACTGGTAAAGCCGGTTGCTTCCACACTTTTAGATGATCCGGCAAATGTGACAATATCGCTTCCTGCCATTTCTATCGCTTTTAGCGCAGGTCTGGCGTTTGCACTAAGTATTGTTTCAAGCTCGTGTGCAGTGCTTGTTGTCATGCGCCATGAGCCCATGAAAATTTTATCGGAAAGGAATTAAGAAAACAATGGAACTGTTAAGATTAGATCAAGTGTCCTATTGCTATGAAAAAGCAGAGAAAAATGTTCTCAATAATATCACCTGTTCTTTTGAATCGGGAAGACTATATTGCATAAAGGGATCGTCCGGGGCAGGTAAAAGCACTTTGCTTTCCCTGATTGCAGGACTGGATGTTCCCACTTCCGGCAATATTTTTTATGAAGGAACTGATATTACGAAAATGAACCGGGATGATTACCGAGCCGGGAAAATAGGCGTAATCTTTCAGAGTTACAATCTTCTTCAAAACGCTACCGCAGCTGAAAATATCATGCTTTCGGTAAATATCTCAGGGAAAAGAATTGGAATTGATGAAGTTTGCATTCTGCTTTCCCAAGTGGGAATAGAACAGGAAAAGGCAAAGAGGAAAGTTCTGAAACTTTCCGGCGGAGAGCAGCAAAGAGTTGCAATTGCACGGGCGATTGCGGGAGGCACTCCTATTCTCGCAGCAGATGAACCAACAGGAAATCTTGATGCAGAAAACGAAACGGCGGTTATGGATATTTTTAAAAAGCTTGCTCATGATATGGGTAAATGTGTAATTGTCGTTACCCATTCGCAAAATGCCGCGTCATACGCTGATGAAATCTTGTACCTGAAAGATGGCGGTTTAGCACACGAAAACAAATGAAACCAACAGAATGAATAACGTTGCCACGTTCGCGGAGCAAAAAGCAGGCAATGTTCACCAAAATAACCTTGCTTTCTTCGAGAAAACGAAATATAAGGAAACACTGATTTAATCTGAAAAAAAATTCTATATCAGAATAATAAAACGTGATAGAATCAGACTGTGATATAATAAGGATACAAACAAAAAGGGTAGAAGCGATTAATAATGAGCCGGTTGACATTCAGCGATTATGAGTATAGTAAAAGGAAGAACAAGACCAGAAGAGAAGAATTTCCTGATATTATGGAAGAAATAATTCCGTGGGACGAATGAGTAGAGTTTGTAAGACCATATTATTCAAGCGGGAAGTGTGACGGAACTACAAAGTGAATTGAGGAAATTCTGAAAATGCTTCTTCAGTTATGGTTCAATCTTTCAAACATCTTCCGAAAAAAATAATCCGGGAGAGCAGATGCCGGAACGGGTTATATTCACACCATTACAGCCACACCGGCGAATGTTCATGATATCACAGAAGCACATAGGTTGCTTCGGGGAGATGATGAAGTTGTTTATGGTGATTCCGGTTATATTGGTATCGTTAAAAATCTTAACAGGCTGAATGTAATGTTGCCTGTACAAATCTGATTATGTATGCATATGCAAAAAACTTCTGTTCAAACCGTGGTATAAGTGTACCCTCTCGGGGGCAAAAACACTCGAAAATAGCTTATATGTGCCATTTTCAATCGTTTTTTATCATATTTATGAAATAATTTAGCAAGACATCAATTTAGACTCAGAATACATTGTTTTATTCAGTGTTTCCTTAATATCTTGTAAAATTATAGCGAAATTGTCCATTTTTTCACCCATTTTCGGTATAACAAAACCACCCCCACTATTCAGGGCGGTTAGTTTCCTTTTGTTCACCTTCAAGTCTCTTTATAATTTTTTCAAGTTGCTTAGATGCTTCCTCATTAGAACCATCCAAAATAATTTCATCTACTTCAGCTATTCAATCACACCTCCTTCAACTTACTTATTTAAAAATTTATTAACAATTTTTCTATATTCACTATCTGTTCTTACCTTAACCGTACTCTTCTCCAGCCTGCGTAGTTCCTTCATAAGCAACAAAGTATTCAATTCTTCAAGTTTTGTAAGTGTTTCTACGTTACCATTATTCTTTACTACAGTCAAAATTCTGACACTATCATTACTAATAAACATAGTAACATTGTTAAAGGAATAGCTGCTGTTACGAGGATGATTATGTAATACAATCAAATTTTTACCATACAATGCTGTTCCAAGATTTAATATATCATCAGAACCGATAAATTCACTACGATTACTCATGTCACTATTGAATACAAAGGCTACTTCTTTACTCTTGTTCTTGTTTTTTGAATATTTAAGTAATTCTTTGTGTTGCCTTTGAATATATACACATTGTTCTTCTGAATAGCCTGCTATTAACACGGTTGGTACTTTTTCAATAGTGCTATCTGTTATTTCCTTAATAGGTTTTTTTGTTTGTTTCTTTTATTATATCACTTTCACTCTAATTTTCAAAGGCTTTTGCTTTCTCGATCCACTCATTTGCTCATGCGTGAAAAGCGTTTTTCCTGCCGATTTTCACCACCTTTCAATATTTTTCCAAACGTTTGGGAAAACTGATACAAAAAAGTACTCTGCTTGATTGTTGCAAAGTGCTTGACATTTCATAAATTCTGATGTAATATTATATTAAAGAGAGTACTGCACAGTAAGCGGTTTCTCCCAAAATTGTTAGTGTTTTAAGAAACACCGCCAGTTTAGGAGTCGGGCGGTGTTTCTTATTTTTTATGTAAGAAACTTATTTCTTGTTATAATGGTCTTTTACGACCTTATACACAAGAGAGATAACAGCCGTCAACATAATCACGAACTGAAACAATTCGGAAACTGACATAAGTTATCACCTCCCTTACGGGAGAA
>CANPXK010000081.1 GCA_947585965.1 uncultured Clostridia bacterium | reverse complement strand
GGCGAAGAAATTTTTAATATGGTATCGCACATTGTCGGCGGTGCACTTGGTATTACCGTTTCCGTGCTGTGTATAATTGCAGCCGCCCTGCATGGTAATTCCTATGGTGTCGTAAGTGCGTCAATTTTCGGAAGCATGATGATTTTGCTGTACAGTATGTCGAGCATATATCATGGTCTTAATCCGCATTTAACCGCTAAAAAAGTATTCCGTGTACTTGACCACTGCACCATATTCTTCCTTATTGCGGGAACATATACACCCATTGCACTTTGTACACTGCGTGAGTATAACACCGCCCTCGGCTGGACATACTTCGGTATCGTATGGGGATTTGCCGCTCTCGGCGTTACACTTACTGCCGTTAATCTCGAAAAGTTCAAAGTCATTGGAATGATCCTTTATGTTGCTATCGGTTGGTGCATTGCTCCCGTTATAAATATTGTTGCACAGCAGATGGGCTTCGGCGGGATACTTTTCCTGCTTCTTGGAGGGATAAGCTACACTATCGGAGCAGTGCTCTACGGTATCGGAAAAAAGAAAAAATATATACATTCGGTTTTCCATATTTTCATTGTCATAGGAAGCCTTATGCATTTCTTCTGCATACTGTTCTATGTCCTGTGAAACCTATTATAACAATTATATCCGACCCGATTTATATTGTATTCGGGTCGGATTCGTTTTTTATTCCTATAAATAAATGACATACAGTCAATTACTGCCATACACATTTCACCAAACGTTATTTCCTACAACAAACAATCCCATATATCGTAAAAACAGTGTGCTATCTCTTCAAGACAGCACACTGTAAAACATACTCTCATATTTTTAAGGCTCACGAAAGCTCATCAACAAGCTTCTGAAGCGCTGCAAGTGCTTCCTCTGGAAGTGCGTCATAGCCGCCTTTCTTCTCTGAGAAGCCCTTTACTGCATTGACACGGTTCTGCATTGCATTTTTGAGTGCAGCCTTGTAATCAGCATCATTGAGGTCAGGCTCAAAACCATCCCAGTGAAGTATCTCTACATCCTCAAACGGACCCCATTTCTCAAACTTCGCAGTACCCTCTACTATTGCCTCAAGAACACCAAGAGTGTCCTCCTTCTGTACCTTCTTGCCCATGAAATCGCCTGTGTTTACAATGTAGCAAGCAACATCCTTCTCCGCAACCAACTTCTTGAATTTCTCATAATCGTGTACAAGCGGATATGTTCTGAACGGGTTAGCATAAGGAACAATACGAAGAGCATTCATATCAGTGCCTGCCGCAACACGCTCTGCTGTTGATGTCTTTGTTGCAAGTGTAGCACCCATTACGGAAGCAAGAGCCGCACCCTTAAGCTTTACGCAAGGCGGAATTGTGGGATCTTTCATGATCCATATTATAGAATTAACAGGTGAGTCAATTTTGTCAACTCTGTTAGGTGACCAGAGTTTTGACTTTATTGCACGACCGTTGCCGTTTCTGATATCCTCTGTTACAAGCTGAATCTTACCCTCTGAATCTCTTGTTGCAGAGCAGTTCTGAACACTGAGGAGATATTTGTTGTCCGGGCAGCCCGTGGGATAATCGGCAGTCTTATCAAAATATGACGGTTCAAGAGCAACAGATGCACAGGTATCGGTATTTATAATAAATGCATCATCATGGAGAACTGTGATATTCGGGTATTTATTATCATGCTTAGCGTGTGTAAGAGTTGATTTACCCGATCCTGAAAGACCGAATACAGAAGCGACATACTTACTTCCGTCAGCAAGTGTATACTCCTTCTGACCGCCGTGGCATGAAGCATATCCGTTACGGTTAGCTATAGCCCATGCAATCGTAAGCGTACCTTTCTTATGCTCGCCGAAATATTTCATACCGAGAATAGCGGCACAGTTATTGTCGGTGTCAAAATAACAACAGGTGAGATCATCGCTAAGACAGCTGTAATCAACATCAGGTGACGGTGTGGGTGTCCACTGCGGATCCGAGAAAATATAGATATCCGGCTCGTTGCCGTTTCCTACCGGCTGTGAGTTCTTATACATTTCACAATACTTATCATTGATATACTGGAAGTTGAGCAGCCAGTTATACATGATATTTTCCTCACCCTCCGGAATAAGCAGGTGAGCCTTTACCATAAATTCGGGGTCAAGTCCGATATAAGCCGTTGCATGATAAAGCTTTCTGAAACGTGTCTTATACACTGCATCCATAACTACCTTATCGAGCTTTGTATCATCAACGCCCGGCTCGCCCTTTATGCGTCTTGCGGCAGCATATCTTCCCGTTACCGCACCGTCATTAAAGAGAAGAACCTTCGCATCCTCGGGAAGTCCTACCTCGGGACCGTTATAAACGGGCATATCGGTAACTACCGTACCGGGAGAATTTTTAGCGAGGTTATAAGCCTCTTCAAGTGAGGTAACTTCCACAACATTATTACCGTAGAAAGCACCCTCAATGATTGAACGTGTTTTTGAAAAACCGACTTTTCCTTTTCCTATTTCGTTTATAGGATAATAAGCTTTTGTTGACATATAGTGCAGCCTCCTATTTTTTATCCGGAAATACATAAATTTCCGCTCAATATATATTCTACTTCATAATAAAGTTGTTGTCAAGCCGAAAATTACTCTTTTTCTCTTTGAATTTGCAATACCGGATCGCAAATTATTCATAAAACGTATTATTTTAAAAAAAAATACTCTGTATAGCGAATAATTATATTATCAGAATTTCATTATACGTTTTTTCAGGCTATATTTCGGAAAAACAAATCTGTATAATTTTTCTCGTGAAATATACAAAAAGGCTTGCTTTAATTTGTGAGCTTTTCTATAATTAATATCATTGTAAACAGAGGTTTTCTATGATATAATTTGTATGTAAATATCTTATATCAACGGAGGAACGCTTATGAAAATAAAAAAAGTCGCTGTGCTTCTCAGTGCGGCAGTTATTGCTTCCGGTTGTTTTGCCGCTGTACCGTCTGTTGTTCCGGGGGTCTCACCCATAACTGCGGCAGCAGTATCATCAAGTGCGAAACAGAGCATTACAATAAATTCAAAAAACGGCGGAAATGCAGCCGACATTCAAAACGCCCTTTCCCGACTCAAGGGTACGGGAGGAACTGTCAGACTTGTAGGTTCATTCAATGTCACAAGCTCTCTGAGAATGTATCCGAATGAGACAATTGATGCCACGGGTGCCGTTATAAACGGAAAAACCGACCTTATTCTGAATATGTACCAAATTGACAATGCAGTCGTGAAAGGCGGAAAATGGGTTCTCGGGAAAAATTCACAGCTTGCAAAGGCAAGCACCTGCTCATCCTGTAAATTTGAAAAACTCACGGTAAGCGGCGGCGGAAACAGTAACGGATGCCTTTATGTATATAACTCCCCAAAAACAACCGTTATTAATTGTAGTTTCCAAAATTCAAACAGTCAGGGTGTGTATGCAAACCGTTCGGATAATTTTGTTATTGTCGGATGTAAATTCAGTAAAACCAACGGTTACGGTATTCACACCTACTATTCCGATAATCTGAAAATACTTGGAAACAACACGACCGATACAAAAGGCGACGGTATATATTGCAGTCATGTAAACGGCGGTTATATGAGCGGAAACGTTATAAAAAATACGACAGCCCACCCTGATTTGGATATTGATTCTATCCGACACACAAGTCGTTCCGGCTGCGGTATCTTCCTTTCATCAGCAAATAAATTCAATGTAGGAAACAAATGCACATACGGCGGAAAAACCTATACGGGAAATACCGTGAACAAATGTGATAATTACGGTATTCATCTTAATGTCTGCTCGAATGTTTTCATATATAAGCTTAGCTGTAATTCGAGCGGCGGCGACTGCGTTCATAATTCCGCATCCGCATATACCACGGTTCAGAGCTGCAGCCTGACAAGCACAAAGGAATGTGCAATATCTCTTGTCCCCGGGCCGAGTTCTTCCACACCTGCCGCAAACAGCAGCTGCAAAAATTCCGTTATATACAATAATACTATCCGTACAACCTCAAGCTACGGTATATGGGTGTATAATACCAACGGAACAACCGTTGCGGGGAATACTATGAGTAACACGAAAGGCAATGCTATAAGCTGCAACGGAAGTAAAAATACGAAAATTTCAGGAAATAAAATCAACGGTACGGCATCCGCCAATGCATCCGGTATTGCGGTTTCAAAAAACTCATCAAATATCAATATAGGAGGTACTGTCACACTGTATAAAAAGAATTATGCGAGAAATACCATAAAAAACGTTAAAAAAATTGGTATCAGTGTAGATTCTTCAACCGCAGTCATAACAGGCAACACAATCTCAGACTCCGCAAATCATGGAATCAGAACAAATAACAGCAAGGGTATAAAGGTGCAGAAAAATACAATAAGCGGAGCAAAACAGCACGCAATTAATATTACTTCATCACCCAATGCATATATATCTCAGAACACTGTTACATCGCCCGTTCAGGACGGTATATATGTAGCTTCATCAAATAAAGCCACAGTATACAAAAATACAATAAACACTCCCAAAAAATACGGCATACAGATAACAAAGGGGAGCAAAAATGCAAGTGTCAAGAGTAATACAATAAAAAATCCCATAAAACAAGGCATAGTAATAGAAAACTCCTCCGGATGCAACATAAAAACTATGTCGTCAACTACACTTCCCGCAATAAAGACTACGACCACCCGCGCTAACGGAAAAATCACAGCCGGAAATACTGCTAAAATTAAAATAGGCTCAAAATACTACAAATGCACAGTCAAGGGAAGCAAATACACTTCATCAGCTTTTCCGAAACAAAAGAAAAACACAACTGTCTGGCTGTATGATTATATCGGCTGGGGAAATGTAATGTGGCTTTCGGTAAAGGTAAAATAATTTCTTCAAAATAACACCTCCGTACATTGATTTTCTGTACGGAGGTGTTTTCTTATTTCAGGTACTCGCCGAAACCAAGAGCATTAAAGTCATCATGTGTAAATCTATGGTATGTTACATGATCATCGTCAATATCAATGCAATATATAAACTCATCAGGTTCACCATCGGTAAAATATACTACATAATTAAATTCATTATCCGAAACCTTAACACACCTTGCAGTATCACCGTATTTTTTGAACACACGGAAAATTTCTTCTATTCCCGGCGGTTCAAGTCCTCTGAACAAATCAATAAATTCTTTCAGAAACTCGCTGTCCTCTATATTTTCATGTATATAAGCCACACCTTCTGACGGAACAGTAATATAAAACTTATCTCCATTCTGTTCACTTTTAATTTCGCCAAGTTCGTCCGACACAAAATCAGAAAAAGTATTAATAATATTCTTCATTTCATCAGCATCACAATTTGTACCGAGAAGTCTGTTAAGAGAATCGAGCGGATAATTAAGTCCAACCGGATTAGCCGTATAACCTATTTTTATTTGGTTTTCCTTTATGACATAAATTATATTATTTTTTAATGCTTTAAAATTAATTCCGGACATAATAAACCTCCTATCAGATTATAGCCATACTGTCGCCGAAGCTGAAAAATCTGTATTTTTCCTCAACCGCCGTTTTATATGCGTTCATGATATTGTCATACCCCGCAAAAGCGGAAACAAGCATTATAAGCGTACTTTCGGGGAGATGGAAATTTGTTATCAGTCCGTCGAGAACCTCAAATTCAAAGCCGGGATATATAAAGATATCCGTCCAACCCTCGGAAGCACATATTTTTCCTTCTTTTTTTGCAACTGTTTCAAGCGTACGGCAGCTTGTCGTACCTACGGAAATCACCCTGCCGCCGTTTTTCCTTGTTTCGTTTATAAGGTCGGCAGTTTCCTGCGGCAGCTCATAATGTTCGGAATGCATATGGTGTTTTGTTACGTCATCGACCTTAACGGGACGGAATGTACCGAGTCCGACATGAAGAGTCACAAAACCTATTTTTACTCCCTTTTCTTTGAGCTTTGCAAGGAGTTCCTTTGTAAAGTGAAGTCCTGCGGTAGGTGCGGCTGCCGAGCCTGTTTCACGGCTGTATACAGTCTGATAGCGTTCCTTATCCTTAAGTTTTTCATGGATATATGGCGGCAACGGCATTTGTCCGAGCTTATCGAGTGTCTCATAAAAATTGCCATCACATTCAAAATCCACTATACGGTTACCCTCATCTGTAACATCGGCAACGGTGCAGTGCATAAGTCCGTTACCAAAAACGAAGCGAGTTCCGGGTTTTGCTTTTTTTCCGGGTTTGACAAGTGTTTCCCAGCGTTTACTTTCTATATGACGAAGCAGGAGAAACTCCACATTTGCACCTGTCTGCTCCTTTATTCCGTAAATTCTTGCCGGCAGCACACGTGAATCGTTGAGTATAAGGCAATCCCCCTCATTAAGGTAATCTATTATATCATAAAAATGCTTATGTTGGAGTTCTCCTGTTTGTTTATTCATAACGAGCATACGTGAGCTATCACGGGGTTCAACGGGAGTCTGAGCGATAAGCTCCTCCGGCAATTCATAATAAAAATCAGAAGTTTTCATCAACCAACATCCTTTCCTTGCGGCGGGCGGCGGGGGCGCCCCCGCGGGCATATTCGCGTTTTCGCTCACTGCGTTCGCTTTGTTTATTATGGAGGGCAGTCTGTTTCCGCGATAATCAGTTTACCTGTCGGTGTGCGTAAGAGAGTGTCGTGAGCGGCTCTCCGAGCCGCTCCGCAAACAGAAATGACAAACTTATCTGTTGTTCATCAAGTAAATTAACGGGCGGCGTGCCGCCGCTGTCATATTCGCGTTTTCGCTCACTGCGTTCGCTTTGACTGTTTTGACAGTAAGTCCGTTTCCGCGATAATTGGTTTGCCTGTCGGTGGGCGTAAGAGGGTGTCGTGAGCGGCTCCGAGGAGCCGCTCCGCAACTACAAATGACAAACTTATCGCTTGTTCATCAAGTAAATTAATGGTCGAGCCAAAGACTGATTTGCCTGAGCCAACTAATTACGGATTGACAGCGGCGGCACGCCGCCGGCACGTGGGGTTGACGATATACTATTATTCGTTGTCCTTTTTATTGTTATTTATTCCGTTTTGCTATCACGATTATTATTCTTCTCCGACACTATGCTTGTCCGATTATTGTTTACAGTTTCCTCCCTGTATTCGGGGAGCATTATATCCTCATAACTGTCCCCTGATTCCGCAACATCATCCTCAATGTAGTTCATGTATACCTCTCTGCGTCTTTTCGGAACTTTCCAAAATACGAGGTATGCGGCAAGCAGCACAACTCCCCCACCTGTAACGGCAAGACCGGTATACAAACCCGGTGTCGTATAGGTAAATACTATCTCCGAGGTCTGATTAGCAGGAACACGAACAGCCATAAAACCTATATTGACCTTCTCTATATCTGCGGCTTTCCCGTTTACCGTTGCACTCCAGCCGCTTTCATAAGGTATACTGAAAAATACCAGCTCGTCTGTACCTCCTGCCTTGAATTTTGCACTCATACGGTTATTGCTGAATTCAACATCCGTGCAGACATTCCTGCGACGTTCCTCACAGTCTTCAAAATAATCCTCTTCATCATATTCATAGGCGGTAAGATTTTGGTGGTGCTCAAGTATATCTCTATACTTTGCTTCCTGCTCATCCGTCAGAACCATTGCCTTCAACAGAAGCAGATGCCTCTTTTCCTCACCAACCATTTCATATTCATCCTGTGTAATATATTCATCATAAGTAAAACCGTAGGGTATATAATATTTATTCTCATATACGTCATACTTATTTTTTGATATAATATATTCCCATCCGGGCATTTCCGTTGTTTTCAGGCTGTTTCTGAAGTTTTTGTTGTCACCCTTATAATCAAAAAGGTATTTTACGGACAGCAGACTCCTTATTCCGTATACCTCCTTGTCAGGTCTTGAACCTACACTCCTCTCCACACCTATGGATTTATAAAAATCCATAACCGACCCCGGAACTATGCTGTGGAATGCCTGAATTGTCGGAACCTGCCAATACATACCCATATTATCCATAGGCTCATAAAAATCCGAACGAACATTGTGTATATCCTTCAGTTTATCATCAAAAACACCTTTGTTCCCTATAGCATATCCTGCTATAAAATCCTGCTTATAGCTCGCATTTACAACTCCTGTGCCTACAAGGAGATTTCCGTACATTACTATCAGAACCGAAAGTGCTATGGAAGTTGCCCTTTTGAATATTTTTTTATTATTACGGAATACCAGCAATACAACCAATGCCGTAAGACCGATAAACGCAATTGTAACCCATCCCCAGAAACGTTCCGGATATTTTTCAAGACCGAATGTCTGCTCCGAATTTTTATCCGTGGGAGAATTTACAGGCATAAATCCTATAAGTACAGTGATTGCTGCGGTAATTACGAAGGTACGTATAAGCGCAGGTCTGAAATTCGTTTCGTCATGGTCAAGCGATACAACAGTAGCCATTGAAAGCATCAGCGTAAGCATATAGAACCATCTCGCATAATACGCCGCATTGAATAACTGGAACGAGCAGTTGAGTATGGGCACAAGAGCCATAACAAACAGAGTCGGAATGAGCTTACGCAGCCATTTATGAGTTTCAAGCTTATAGAAAGCAAACACACCGACCATGCTGAACAGTGGCAGCCAACCTGCAACACTGCCCCATTTTGCATTTGAATCAGGCGTAAAATTGGCATATGCAGGCATATCCGGCGGAAAGAAAAACGAGAGTATGATATGAAGATATCTTTGCTCACTCGAATAAACCAACGCTCCCCACCCATGCGGGAAATTGTCAAGTCTGGAATTTTGCAGAACCGCATCAATTGACGGCACAAGTATTATACCTGCAAGGAGAAAGCCTATTATGACCTCTGTTGCAAAACGCATGAAATCGCTTATCTTCATCTTATAGCTTTTCGTAAGCATACGGAAGCACCAGTATATAAGAATAAATACGACCTGTCCTGCAAAGAAATAATAATTTACAAGAGCTGCGGCAAATACAGAAAGCAGCAGCAGACCCTTTCTCTTATCATATATAAATGAGTCAATCGCCGCAAGCATAAGCGGGAAGGTAATCATAGCCTCGTGGAAATGATTAAAGAAAATGTTATATATTCCGAAGCCCGAAAACGCATATATCAAAGCACCAAACATAGCGTACCTTTGTTCACGCACATATCTTCTGAGAAAAAGATATGCCGCAAGTGAGGCAAAAGCAAATTTAAGCATGAGCAATGGTGCCATCAGATACGGCACTGCCTGACTCGGGAATAACAATGTCAGCCAGAAGAACGGACTGCCTATCATATAGAAGCTGTAGGAGCCTATTATATTTGCCCCGAGATCTGTAGTATAGCTCCATCCGATATTTCCGCTCTGAATACTGTCATGTATCATCTGATAGAAAGGTATTTGCTGTACATTAAAATCACCGTAAAAAAAGAAATACCCTCCATTATAAATTATCCACGGAATGAAAATCAGAAATGAAAGTCCCAGTCCCCAAAGGAACGTCTGAAGACATAGATTCTCCTTAGCCCTTTGGATGACCCTGTTTGTTGTCATTATAAAACCTCCTTAAATTTACTCACGGAAGCATATGAATTTTCAGTTGTGCTGCCGTGGTTTAATTCATCCTGAAAACAATTTTTATCCTTGTCAGGAATAAGAATTACAAACTGCTGTAACTTATACATTCTACCATATTTTGATGGAAAAATCTACATAAAAGGGACACAAAAATAATTTAAACTTTGATAAATTTAATAGTATTTTACTAATTATAAAAAAATTTGAAAAAACTATTGCATTTTTTTTAAATAAATGATATCATAAACTGTACGCATAATAAGCCTAAGGAGGTGTAAGGATGCCGAATATCAAATCAGCGAAAAAGCGTGTACGTGTTGCTGCTGCAAAAACAGTTGTCAACAAAAACTTCAAAAGCGCAATGAGAACAGATATCAAAAAGGCAAACAGTGCTATCGAGAACGGTGCCGCTGACAAAAACGAGGCTGTACGTCTGGCTATCAAGAAGATAGACAAGGCTGCTGCTAAGGGTATTCTCAAGAAAAATACCGCTTCAAGAAAGAAATCTGCATTGGCTCGCAAGCTTAATGCAAGCGTTCAGGCTTGATTCTTGAAACATAATGACAATACGGTTTTGTCGATACAAGAGCTGGACTTTGTTCAGCTTTTTTGTTTTGCGTTTTGATTTGTTATAACATAATGTGAATGAAAAGGTGCAGTTTAATGAACGAAGTTAAATATTACGATATAGGCTTGAATTTATTTTGCAGACAGTATAAATTTCCCGAACAGATAATTAGTGATGCGGAAAAAGAAGGCATTGTTTGTATACTTACCGGCACAAATACCAAAGAAAATGTCCACATAGATAAATTCACGGAGGGGCATAATGTATACGGAACGGCAGGAATTCATCCGCATAATGCGGATTCAGCAAAAGACGAGGATTTCCGCAGAATAGAAAGAATTATAAAAAACAACGCAAAAATTGTTGCGGTCGGAGAGTGCGGTCTTGATTTTGACAGAATGTTCTCCACAAAGGAAAATCAACTCAGCTGCCTTGAAAAACAGATAGAGATTGCCGAAAGACTTAATAAACCGATGTTTTTGCACGAAAGGGCAGCATTCGGAGAATTTTCGGAAATATTTATAAAGCATAAGGAAATATGCCCAAAATCAGTAGTACATTGCTTCACGGGCAGCAGGACGGAGCTTGTGCATTATCTTGAGATGGGATTCAATATCGGCATTACAGGCTGGATATGCGATGACAGAAGGGCATCAGAGTTAAGGGATGCCGTCAGTCTTATCCCACTTGACAGACTGCTTATCGAAACCGATGCACCGTATCTTACTCCTAAAAATGTCCGCGGGCTTGACCGTACCAATGTACCACAGAATATCAAATATGTTGTAAGTGATCTTGCAAAATATATGGGTGTTGCAGAGGAAGAAATTATTGAGCACACAAGAGAAAATACGGAAAGATTGTTTTTGCACAGTTTTAGTTGACTTTTTGAGGTCTTTCCATACAAATTATAATAAAGATTATTGACTTTTTAATTAATATGATATATAATTGTTCTATTGAAATTTATCGGGAGGTAGAAAATTATGAATAAATCATTACTTACAGTCCTTTTTTCTGTTATTGGCGGAGTTGCTGCCATTACCGCTGCCGTTACCGCATTCCTTATCTTTAAGGATAAACAGAAAAAAGACGAGGAAGAGCTTGAACACTATCTTGACAGTTCAATTCAGTAATTTCGGATTTGTATTAATAATCGAGTAGGGCGGATTTTCTCCGCCCTCTCACACCACCGTACGTGCCGTTCGGCATACGGCGGTTCAATTCA
>CANPXK010000080.1 GCA_947585965.1 uncultured Clostridia bacterium | reverse complement strand
CTGTCAATCCGTAACTAATTCACTCAGGTCAATTAATCTTTGGCTCGACCGTTAATTCACTTGATGAACAAGTAATAAGTATGTCATTTGTAGTTTCGGAGTGGCTCGGAGAGCCGCTCTCGATACTTTCTACCCAATTCCGACAGGCAAACTAATTATCGCGGAAACAGACTACCCTCCACAAAAACAAAGCGAACGCAAGTGAGCGATCCCGCGATCATGACAGCGGGGGCACCCCGCCGCGATCATGACAGCGGGGGCACCCCGCCGCGAACATGACAGCGGCGGCACGCCGCCACGACTACGACTAACTATAACAGACCTGCTTTTTTACGGTTCGCAAGATGCTCCTCCTCGGACTTTGCATAGTACGGAATAGCTCCCTGTTCACCATCGGCTGCTTTGTGACAGAAGTAGTAGTAATTCGTGTCTGATGGATTAACCGCCGCCTCTATTGCATCCAGCCCCGGATTACATATCGGTCCCGCCGTCAAACCGTCAATTTTGTAGGTGTCATATCTGCTGACATAATTTTTTCTGAGAGGCGCAGGTACCTGATTCTGTGTCTTATACGGATAATATACCGTTGAGTCAAGCTGAAGCTTTTTGAATCCGCCCTCACCGAACTTATTCTCCCCGTCATTCGGTATTGTGTCAAGACGATTGTGAAGAATTGAGGATATAACATACATATCATCCTCATTTGCAGCCTCCGCCTGTATCAATGAAGCAAGAGTTATGACCTCCTCCATACTCATTCCTAACTTCTCCGCTCTCTTTGCAACAGTGGACTTTTTCTCGCCCTGAACAAAACGTATTTTTGTGTGATACAGCTTATCATTATAGTTATTCAGAAATTTATAAACTACCGAAACCGGATTTTCTCCGACATAAAAATCATACGTATCAGGGAAGAGATATCCCTCAAGTTTATAATATCTTTCACTCTCGTTGTTTATATCTTTAAGGAACTCAAATTCATCGTCAAATTCATCGGAATTGCACTTTTCAAGGAATTGGTCAGCCGTACAAACCTTGTTTTTTTCAAGCAGATCAGCCATCTCCAGTATGGATATACCCTCACGAAAACGTATACTCACTACATCCGTTCTGTTTTCAACAGTCTGAAGCTTATTTATAAGCGCCTCATAATCCTTATTCGTCTGCACCTCAAACGTACCCTTTTCAAATCCCGCTGCAGACTTTGTTATTGTGGCATACAACTTGAAAAATGATTTATTCGTAATCAGACCTTTCTCCGAAAGAATATCCGTTACCTGATCAAGAGTAGCATTTTCGGGAATATTTATTTCCACCGTTTTCTCTTCTTCCCTTCCGACAGCAAGCATATCATTTACCCCGACCATAACATACTGACCGATCATTATCGACACAAACACAATCATCGTAAGCCATACCGTGCGAAAAATAACCCTATTCTTCTTTGCCTTTAATTTCCGGCGTTTTTTATCAAGTCTTTTCGCCGCCCTCAACTCACGCTTATTGAGTTGTCTTGCAGGCTCCGGCGGCTTATCACTATAGCTTGATAAATCATTAGATATATAATCGTCCGTATCGCTCTCTATCTCTCTGCCGCTTTGCAAATCTATACTGAAATCTTTCGCTTCCTCCACCGTGTCGGCTGAATCTGCGGAGATGTTATTCGTATTTTCAAACTCATCCTCAAAATCATCATTAAACTCAAGCTTAAAGCTTTCAATTTTTTCTCTTCTCTTCTCATCCAACTCATCACTCACAGCTAAACACCTTCTTTTTATCTCCAATCAAAAAACATCTATTTTCGGTTATGACATAATCCATAATGGCATCATGCTTTTCATGCGGTATTTCACCCATTATACAACATTCATAGCATAACCCGACCGATATACCGCTGAAATCTTTCAGGAATCTGTCATAATAACCCTTACCGAAGCCCATCCTCCGCCCACATCCGTCGAATGAAAGACCGGGCACAATGCACAATGTCCTGTCATCAGGAAACACTTCCCGACATATACTAACGTCAGGCTCGGATATCCCATACGCACCGATTGAAAGACAGTCGGTATTTTTTATAGAATAAAACCGCATATTTCCGATACTATCCGTACATCGGGGCACTGCGACCTCCGTATTTTCGGAAATCAGATATTCAAGCAGCCTTACAGTATCAACCTCCAGCAAGGGCGATGAAACATAACAAAAAACCTGCCCGGGTCTTAGCATATCAATAAGTTCCGCAGTACGTACAAATATCTCTCTATCCGCAATGTTTCTTTCCTTATTATCCATATTAAGACGCAAATCTTTGCATTGTTTTCTTAGATCTGCCTTTTTATCGGTTATGCCTTGCATTGAATTGAGTTCTTTACATTATCAGCCGTTTCCTCACCCTTGAGTACCGAAAGAAGCTCCAAGGCAAAATCTACGGACACACCCATTCCTCTTGCCGTTATGATCATTCCGTCATGCGACACAAAATCATTGCGGAAATCCGCACCCTCAAGTGCCTTTTCAAATCCGGGGAAAGCAGTCGCTCTTTTTCCCCCGAGTATTCCAAGATGTCCGAGTATTGACGGAGCAGCACATATTGCGCCTATAAGCCTATTTTTTTCATAACAATACTTTACCGCATTAATAACCGTTTCGTTTTTTTCAAGATTAAGTGTTCCGGGCATACCGCCGGGAAGTATTACCGCCTCTGCAGTGTCAAGTTCCGATAGCTCATCTGCGGTAATATCCGCTATAACCGGTATACCGTGTGAGCTTACAATAGTTTTGCCTCCGACTCCTACCGTCTTTACGTCAACCTTACCCCTTCTCAATATATCAACGGGAGTAAGTGCTTCTATTTCCTCAAACCCCTCTGCAAGAAAAACATATACCACAACAATCCGTCCTTTCAAAAGTATACATATACTATGATAATAGCATAAAATCGACTTAGTGTCAATTTATTAGGTGATTTTCCTTATAATTGAAAATTTTCAAAAAATTGAGTGTTGAATCTTCACCTATTTGGCGTTATAATACTAATCGCAGCGGAGATAACCGCTGAAAATATTACACGGAGGTTTTTTCTTATGAAAAAAATATTACGTTTCTCAACGTCTTTATTTATGATCGCAGCATTGGCTTCATGTGCGGTAATTTCCGCAGGTGCGGCTGAGCAGCCGACCCTTCCCGATTGCGGTAATATTAAAGCTTATGTTATCGGCAATGGCAACTGTGCAACTCCGGATATGTCGAAACTTAAGGACATTATCGGAAACTGTAACGGGAACTGTGATATCAAGACTATCACCGACCGGTGTGCAAAGGCAGGCATTGATATCAACAATTTAATTTCAAAATTTGGTATTCTTCCCGATGACAGCCAATGCACAGACTGCGAAAACGGTGAGTCTTCCAAGCCGTCAGTACCGGAGCAGTCAACGGCACCGAGCAAGCCGTCAACTTCCGAACAGTCAACACAGCCGAGTGAACCGTCAAAAGACGGAAACACGGATGCACAGAAACCATCGGCTGACAGCAGCATATCTGAATACGAAAAACAGGTTGTAGAGATTGTAAACCGTTACCGTGCCGAAAACGGACTTAAGCCCCTCACCCTGAATACGGAGTTATCCAAGGTTGCAAGGCTGAAATCTCAGGATATGAAGGACAAGAAGTATTTCAGTCACACCTCTCCGACATACGGAAGTCCCTTTGATATGATGAAAAAATTCGGCATAAGCTACCGCACAGCCGGAGAAAACATTGCAATGGGACAGAGAACCCCTGAAGCAGTTATGACGGCATGGATGAATTCCAGCGGTCACAGAGCCAATATTCTCAATTCCACATACACACAGATCGGTGTAGGCTATGTAGCAGATGGAAATTACTGGACACAAATGTTCATATCCTAATAAAGTATTGCCGCTGTCCCGTTCGCTATGATTTTTTCAGCAGCAAGTGCTTTCACACAGCGTGAGTTTACCTGACAGTATGAATAAGTACAACGTTGTGAGCGGTTTCATAGAATTAATGCACAATGAAAAAGTTCAAAAAAAGCAATTTCAGGTCGAGTCTAAAAGGGCTTGACCTGAAACTTTTTACCATGAATTAACAAAACATACCCTGTATTTTTCACAAAAAGTATAATAGCGTTATCCGTAAACGTTCATATAGACAATCGGTTAAGTTTTATCCGTATAAATCCGCACCTGTTATTATCTATCATATCCTGTCCGGCAGATAAACTAAAATTCAGAGGTATAATACCAATTTTCTTCTATTTCTGTCCAATACTCCGATTTTTTACCCGTTGAATAAATCAGGCATATGTTCGGATAAACAAATAAAATGCTTCCATCATCATTTTTTGTAATCCAATCAAAATCATATTTATCAAACAGTTCATCTACCGTATTATTTTCGCTGATATCCTGTACATTTTCACTAAGCTCATAGTATAGAGTCCCCCTCAATACTTCTTTATTATCTTCAAGCATATAATCTTTAATGTGGGCAACATTGATAATACAATTATCATTAATAAATTCAACACCGTCCCGAAATGCGGATTTGTCATTGGAATAAATTTCCCGAATATGTTCCCCATCATATGTACCTTTAATGATATCCGTAATACCGCAAAAAAGCAGACTGTAAATAAGTGTTGCCAATAAAAGAATTAACGGTACAATTCCTACAATTTTAATAATTCTCAATCTTCTGTCTATATCCATAACTATACTCCGTTCTACAGTCAAAATATAACCGGACAAACATTCAATATCACCGAAATCAAACTAAAAAATATGATACATCCTATTGTAAAAAACTTTTCCTTTGTATTGTCGGCGTTTTCTTTAATATACATAGTATAGATCAGAATTTCAGTATAAAAGATCAGGGGAACAGCTATAAACAGGATAAATGCTGTTGAACACAGAATACCAAGCCAGACTGACGATATATAAAAAAAATGTTTGGTGAATGGTATTTTTTTATTTTTTATTAGTCCTTTTTTTGACAACAGAAATATTCTCACCGAAAAGTATACACAAAACAGAATCAGTGATATAAAAATAATCCCCGTCAAAACATCATTTGACGCTGCTATAAAAAATTTACCTGCATTATTAATAAAAATTATCGGGTAGTAAAATTTATTCACCCCATACATACAAATCAGCTCCGATATAATTTCCACACCGGAATTATCATTATTTTTTAAGAGCAAGTGCATAACTCTCGTCTATTAAGGGTAGAATTTCTCCAATACCGACGCTGCCGTCAAGCCGTATTGTATACCAGCTTTTTTTATTCATATGATATGCCGGAAGATAGCTCACTCCGTCAACTATCTCACTTAATCTTTCCGGAAGTGTATGCAGATTGACAACGCATACCCTGCTGTCGGAGTCAAAACCTAACTTATCCATTCCGACAGTCATTATAACCGCATACCATTTCCCGCTGTCTTTTCTTCTGAGTATGGCACTGTCGGGGGATTTTTCCCAGAGAAATTCAAGACTGCTTCCGTATTTTTCTCCGGCATATTCTTCTATCCTTCTGACCAATGAATTATCATAGCTTCCTCCGATATAACAGCTTTTCCGAATATCATTCAGTACCCTTTCATATTCATTCCTTACAGCACCTACAAATACTCCCTCCGACTCCGTAAGGTGCAAAACATATTCATCTCCGAGTACCTTATCCCTGACACAGGTATCAATTTCTCCGTCCTGCCCTATCTTAACTGACATTTCAAACTGACCGCTTAAAATATCAGTTGTGTATATGTATAAATCTTTTTTCCTCTCAAATCCATAATTGATAAGACTTTCAAAATTTATTCTGCTTCCGTCGAAACTAACTCTTGCCATAATATCACCTTTAACGATCACATCTTAAAAAACTTTTCATTGATTATTTCGGTTTCAACACTTCCACAGGTAACATCTGAAAGTTGTTTATTAAAGTTTTTTAATGCTTCCTCAGTAATATGGAAATCTATTGTTACATTTTCACCGAACTCTGTATTATCAATAACTCCGCCGTTTGACGGTATAAGTCCCGATATTTTTCCGTATCGGTTATAATCACAACACAGACGGCATATATTACAGCTTTTCATTGTAATAATACCACCCGCCTCAAGAGCAATCTTTGCCCCTCTTGTATAGGCACGCACCAATCCTCCCGCACCGAGCAGTATTCCTCCAAAATATCTTGTAACAACAACAACGGCATCCGTAACTCCCGATTTATTCATAACATCAAGCACAGGCACTCCCGCCGTTCCGTGCGGCTCTCCGTCATCACTGCACCGCTGTATTCCCTTATCCCTGACAATATATGCATATACATTATGAGTTGCATCCCAATGATATTTTTTCTTTTCTTCAATGAACTTCAGGGCTTCCTCTTCCGTTTTCACGGGTCGCACATAACCGATGAATTTTGACCTCTGCTCGATAAATTCATCCTGTGCTTCGTTCTCTATTGTTTTATATGACGTATCCATAAAATATCCCTTTCGGAAAAAACGTATATACTTTTGAAGCGGTACACAGCAAAGTGTACCGCTTCATGAAAATTATTTCTGATTAATACCGTAACGTCTATTGAATCTGTCCGCACGTCCGCCCGTATCGACAAGTTTCTGTCTGCCTGTAAAGAACGGATGGCACTTTGAACAAATTTCAACACGGATATTGCTCTTTGTCGAGCCTGTCTCGATTACATTACCGCAAGCACAGGTAATTGTAGTCTGACTATACTTCGGATGAATATTCTCCTTCATTTGAATTCACCTCTTTCGATCCTGACTGAGTAACAAACGAATTATAACATATTATTATACAAATTGCAAGGCATTTTATGATTTTTTTTAAATTCTTTCAAGCACAGCAATGCTCACACTCCGTTCGTGAGAAGCCAATCGTAACGTTGTACTCCGAGCGGTGAGGTTTGAACATAAATTAATGAAAAATAAAACTTAATCCTTAAAAAAAGTTGACAAAAGAAATAAAAAAAATTATAATAATCTTAGAATTTTATATACTTAAGAGTCTGTAGTTCAACAGGGCGGATTATTCCATCAATGTACAATATATTCGGATTGTGGGGAATGACATATGCAAATAGCCATTTGTGACGATGAAAAGAAATTCAGAGATGAACTGACGGAATTTCTGGTTGAATATAAAAGGGAAAAGCGACTGCATATAGATATATTTGAGTTTAAAGACGGCGACAGCCTGATTTCCTCGGATATTGTATTTGATATGGTATTTATTGATTATCAGATGCCGGGTATCAACGGACTTGAGGCTGCAAAAAAAATACGTCTTAAAAACTGCATTTGCAGTATTGTATTTGTTACGAGCTATCCTCAGTTTGTTTTTGACTCGTTTGAGGTTCAGCCGTATCGGTTTTTTGTCAAGCCTGTTGATAAAGATAAGCTTATTTCCGCAATGGACAGCTATCTGAAGCAGCAGCATCTGCTTAACCCGATAATAATAATTGAAAACGGCGAGCAAAAAACTGTAAATTCAGAAAGCATACTATACCTCGAAGGTGACGGAAAAAATTGTATTGTCCGGACGAGAGATAGGGTTTTCAAAAGCTCAAAAACAATTTCAAGAGTGTTTGAATTGCTGCCGCGACATTGTTTTTATCGCATACATAGATCATACGCAGTCAATATGTATTGCATATCCTCAGTCAGCGGTAATGAGGTCGTGCTTATAAACGGGGAAAAAGCATTGATCGGCAGAACACATATAGCGGATTTCAAAAGGGTGTACAAAAATTTTGTGAAAAATTATTATTTACAGGCATAATACCGTCAGTCCGGCTATAACAAAAATACCGGATTTAAAAGCTCTGCTGATAAACAGGCAGGGCTTTTAGAAATTTTGCAAAACAATAGGGTATTTGGTTTATAAATGTAAAAATATTTCTCTAATTTGCTTGACACTCATTTTTTATAATGGTATAATTAGGACAATTGGATTTTATGGAGTGATGATATGATAAGCGGCGCAGAGATTATGGTAAAATGTCTTCAGAAGGAGGGAGTTCGTGTCGTATTCGGGTATCCGGGTGCGGTCATCTGTCCTTTCTTTGACGAGCTTTATCGTACAGATATAAAAGCCGTTCTTGTCAGACAGGAACAGAATGCCGCTCATTCCGCAAGCGGCTATGCAAGAGCTGTTTCCCGTGTAGGTGTCTGTGTGGCAACCTCGGGTCCCGGCGCACTTAACCTCATTACGGGTATTGCTACAGCATATATGGATTCCATACCGCTTGTATGTATAACCGGACAGGTCAAAAGCGATGTCCTCGGCCGTGATGTTTTTCAGGAGGCGGATATCACAGGTGCCTGCGAATCATTTGTCAAACACAGCTACCTTGTAAAGAATACGGCAGATCTTCCGAGAGTATTCAAGGAGGCGTTTCATATAGCCTCAACAGGCAGACCCGGTCCGGTGCTTATAGATGTTCCTGTGGATATACAGCAGGGTACTGTTGAGGAATTTGTTTATCCCGAAAAGGTTAATATAATAGGATATAAGCCGAGTGTTCAGGGACACCCCATGCAGGTGAAAAGAGCACTCGAAATGATAAAGGAGTCAAAACGTCCGATAATATGTGCCGGCGGCGGAGTTCTCACATCGGGGGCTAAGCCTAAACTTCGTGAATTTTCCGAGGTTACCGGTATACCCGTAATTTCCACGATGATGGGTATAGGCGTAATGCCGTCAGACGATCCCCTCTATGTAGGTATGATAGGCTCTCACGGTGTCAAAGCGGCAAATATCGCTATACATAACGCAGACCTCGTTATACTCTGCGGTGCAAGAGTCGGTGACAGAGCAGTTGCCTCTCCCGATCAGGTCGTTGAACGTGCGAATGTTATACATATTGATATAGATCCTGCCGAAATAGGCAAGAATATGAAAACCACAGTACCGATAGTCGGAGATATGAAAAACGTCCTCGGTCAGATGCTTAAGGCGGTTGATTATACGGCACCTGCGGAATGGACGGAGCAGATAAAGAAGTGGAAAGAGGAATATGTCGCAGTTCCGCAGACTTTTGAGGGCTATGTTGAGCCTAAAAGCTTTATAGCAAAGCTGTCAACCATGCTCAGACCAAAGGCTATTATGGCGGCAGATGTAGGTCAGAATCAGATATGGTGTTCAAATAATTATCGCATACGTGACGGTCGCTTCCTGACCTCGGGCGGTATGGGTACAATGGGATATTCTGTTCCTGCGGCAGTCGGAGCGAAGCTTGCAAGACCGTCAAGGGATGTTGTTGCCGTATGCGGTGACGGAGCGTTTCAGATGTCCATGAATGAGCTTGCGACAATAGCACAGGAAAAGCTGAATATCAAAATAATTGTCATGAGGAATACCGTTTTAGGAATGGTACATGAGCTTCAGGACGTCCATTACGGAAGCAGATATGCCATAACGGAGCTCGATACAATTCCGGACTTTGTAGCACTTTCAAAAGCGTATGGGATTGATTCGGCATTTGCATCAAGCAACGAGGAAGCCGAAAAATATGCACAAGCCATGCTGAAAAGCGATAAACCGTTTGTGCTTGTATGCAATGTTCATCCCAATACTTCATCAAGATAAGGAGGCGCCTATATGAAATATACTCTTTCAGTTCTTGTGGAAAACCACCCCGGCGTTCTCTCCAAAGTATCGGGACTTTTCTCCCGCAGAGCCTTCAATATTGATAGTCTTGCCGTGGGAATAACAGAGGATCCCGATATTTCAAGAATGACTATAGTTGCCCACGGCGACGAATATGTTATCGAGCAGCTTGAAAAGCAGCTCAACAAGGTAATTCCCGTAATAAAGGTCAGGACCTATAAAGAGGGAGAATATATAAGTCGTGAGCTTTCGCTGATAAAGGTAAGCTGCCCGTCTAAGCAAAGGCTTGATATCATGAAAATATCAGAGCTTATGGGGGCACGGATAGTTGATGTTTCCGTCAATACAATGACGCTGCAATTTGCAGATACGCTTGAAGCGTTTGAAACACTGATTGATCTTCTCAGGCCATATGGTATCCGTGAGATCGTCCGAACAGGAACTGTCGCAATCGAAAAGGATTCAGCGACCTCCCGTAAATAACGGTCTAACAGATTTCATATATATTTCGTACCCAATGGGTACATATCTAATTAATTTTATTTGGAGGTCTTTAAAATGCCAAAAATTTATTACGATGCTGATTGTGACATCAATGTTCTCAAGGGAAAGACAGTCGCTATTATAGGTTACGGCAGTCAGGGTCATGCCCATGCCCTTAACCTTCGTGACAGCGGTGTTAATGTCATAATCGGTCTGTACAAGGGAAGCAGACGTTGGGATCATGTCAAGGAGCTCGGCTTTGAGGTTTACACAACCGCTGAAGCTACTCAGAAGGCTGATATAATAATGATCCTCACACCTGACGAAAAGCAGGCTGATATCTTCAAAAATGATATCGAGCCCAATCTTACAGAGGGCAAAGCTATTGCTTTTGCACACGGCTTTAACATTCATTTCAAGCAGATCGTTCCGCCGAAGAATATTGACGTATTCATGATCGCTCCTAAAGCTCCCGGTCACACAGTTCGTTCGGAGTATGTTGAGGGCAAGGGTACTCCTGCTCTTGTTGCAGTATATCAGGATGCCACAGGCAAGGCTCTCGACATTGCTCTTGCTTACGGTGCAGGTATCGGTGCTGCACGTGCTGCTCTTATGGAAACAACATTCAGAATTGAAACAGAAACCGACCTCTTTGGTGAGCAGGCTGTTCTTTGCGGCGGCGTTACAGCTCTTATGCAGGCAGGTTTTGAAACTCTTGTTGAAGCAGGATATGCTCCCGAGAACGCATATTTCGAGTGCATTCATGAGATGAAGCTTATTGTAGATCTTATATACACAGGCGGCTTCTCAATGATGAGATATTCGATCTCCGACACAGCAGAGTTCGGTGATTATGAAACAGGCAAGAGAATCATCACAGATCAGACGAAAGCTGAGATGAAGAAGATTCTTGCTGAAATTCAGGACGGTACATTTGCATCAAAGTGGATTGCCGAGAACAAGAACGGCAGAGCGCACTTCAATGCTACTCGTGCCCTCAAGGCTGAGCATCAGCTTGAGAAAGTAGGCTCAGAGATCCGCAAAATGTACTCATGGAACGAAACCGACAACAAATATGCCGACTAAAGCGGGGGAACCCCCGCGGGCATATTCGCGGGATCGCTCACTGCGTTCGCTTTGATTGTTGTGGACGGGTAGTGCGTTTCCGCGATAATTAGTTTGCCTGTCGGTGTGCGTAAGAAAGTGTCGAGAAAGCCTCTTGCGAGGCTTTCCGTAACTACAAATGACAAGCTTATCTGTTGTTCATCGAGTGAATTTACGGTCGAGCTATAGATTAATTCACCTGAGTAAATTAGTTACGGATTGACAGCGGCGGCACGCCGCTTGTTCATCGAGTGAATTTACGGTCGAGCTATAGATTAATTCACCTGAGTAAATTAGTTACGGATTGACAGCGGCGG
>CANPXK010000079.1 GCA_947585965.1 uncultured Clostridia bacterium | reverse complement strand
GAAAATGTCTGCAATAGGAACGTACCTCCGATTCATAATTTTCAAAAACCGATGAATCCATTTTAATCTCCCCTCTACTTTAAAACCTTACAACCATAACTATTTTACTTATCATATTTTTCTCTTATGAGCCACTATTCATCAGGACAGACATTTTACCATTACGGCTTTCTGTGCGTGAAGCCTGTTCTCTGCCTCCTCAAATATCTCATCGGCATGGGCTTCAAATACATCCTCGGTAATTTCCTCTCCTCTGTGCGCAGGCAGACAATGCTGTACCATTGCGTCCGGCTTAGCAAGGGCCATAAGCTCTGCATTTACCTGATATCCGTCAAACGCCTTTCTGCGCTTCTCGGCTTCTCCTTCCTGACCCATAGACGCCCATACATCGGTTATTACAACATCGGCATCAACAACGGCTTCCTTCGGCGTGCGGAACATACTGAACTTATCCCCGTATTCCTTTGCAAAATCAAGCACCTGAGCATCAGGCTCATATCCCTCCGGACAAGCAACCGAAATAGACATTCCGGTCTTTAAAGCACCAACTATAAGCGAATTCATCATGTTATTGCCGTCACCGATAAACGACATCTTAAGACCGCTGAGCTTACCCTTGAACTCACGTATTGTCATAAGGTCGGCAAGTATCTGGCACGGATGACAGAAATCCGTAAGTCCGTTGATTATCGGGATCGAGCCGTATTTTGCAAGATCCTCAACCTCTTTCTGCTCAAAGGTACGTATCATAATTCCGTCAAGGTAGCGTGAAAGCACTCTTGCGGTATCCTGCACGGGCTCGCCTCTGCCTATCTGCATATCACGTGAGGAAAGGAACAGCGGCTGTCCGCCGAGCTGATACATACCCACCTCAAACGATACCCTTGTACGTGTAGATGCCTTTTCAAAAATAAGACCGAGCGTTTTTCCTTCAAGAAGCTTGTGCGCTATGCCGTGCTTCTGCTCATATTTGAGCTGGTCGGCAAGATTGAGAATGTCAATAATCTCCTCGCTTGAAAGATCAAGCATTTTCAGTAAGTTTTTCATTGGTTTATTCCTCCATAACTGATTTTAATATTTCAAGACCTTTGTCTATCTCTTCATAGGTTATAGTAAGCGGCGGCAGGAGTCGGAGAAGATTTTTTGCCGTAAGAATAAGCAGACCGTTTTCAACGCACTTTGCGGCGACCTCCTTGGCATTATCCTTTTCCGTCACTATGCCTATCATCATTCCCATTCCTCTTGTTTCCCTGACATTCGGAAATGCCGCAAGCTTCTCCCTTATATAATCTCCCTTTTTGGTTACTTCTGAAAGAAATTCCTCATCAGCCACTCTTGAAAGTACCTCATTTGCCGCCGCACAGACTATCGGATTTCCGCCGAAGGTCGTTCCGTGCGTTCCGGGTGTGAATACATCCGAAAGCTTTTCATTGCACAGGCAGGCGCCTATCGGAATACCCCCGCCCAGTCCCTTTGCAAGAGTGATAATGTCGGGCTTTATTCCATAATTCTCACAGCAAAGAAAGCGGCCCGTTCTTGAAACACCCGTCTGAACTTCGTCAACAAGAAGGAGTATATCCTTTTCGGCACAGATATCGGTCAATTCCTTTACAAATTCAGGTTCAAGCGGCATAACTCCGCCCTCGCCCTGAATAAGCTCGATAAATATTCCGCATACATCATCGCTTACATGAGTCTTTACATCATCAATATTATTTGCCTCGGCATATTCAAAGCCTTCGTTAAACGGGAAAAAGTAATTATGAAATGCCTCCTGACCTGTTGCCGTGAGAGCAGCAAGCGTTCTTCCGTGGAAAGAATTAACAAGAGTAATTATTCTGTTCCTTTCCTTGCCGTATTTGTCAAAGCTGTATTTTCTTGCAAGCTTTATTGCACATTCATTTGCCTCCGCTCCGCTGTTGCAGAACAAAACCTTATCCATTCCGCTGAGCTGACAAAGCTTTTTTGCCGCCTTTATCTGAACAGGTGAATAATACAGATTTGACATATGCTGGATTGTCCCTGCCTGCTCTGTCACTGCCCTTACCCAGCCGTCATCACAATAGCCGAGAGAATTTACTCCGATCCCGCTTGTGAAGTCTATATATTCCTTTCCGTTTACGTCAACGGCTATTGCGCCCTTTCCGCTTACAAGCGCGGCATTGAATCGACCGTATGTATGCATGAGATATTCATTTTCATCAGCCTTTATTTCTTCAAAATTCATTTTTAACCCTCCGATACATTAATAGAACATTGTTCCTATGCCCTCATCCGAGAACATTTCTATAAGAATTGAATGAAGTATTCTTCCGTCGATTATATGCGCTCTTTTCACACCTCGCCGTACTGCCTCAACACAGCAGTCGATTTTCGGTATCATTCCGCCGGAGATTATACCCTCCCTCTTGAGAGAAGGTACTTCACTGACATTTACAACAGGTATAAGCGTATTTTCGTCATTTTTATCCTTGAGAAGTCCTCTTATGTCTGTCATAAGTATAAGCTTTGCGGCATTAAGCTCCGAAGCAATTCTTGCCGCCGCAAGGTCGGCATTTATATTATATACCGCACCGTTATAGCCGCCTGCAATAGTGGAAATTATCGGAATATATCCGTGTTCCGTTGCATTGGTAATGACCTCTGTATTGACCTCGGTTATCTCTCCGACAAAGCCGAGATCCTCCGATGCGATTTTCTTTTCCGCCATTATCATTCTTCCGTCAAGACCGCAAAGACCTATTGCCTTTCCGCTGTGCTGTTCAAGAAGCTGTACAAGACTTTTATTGACCTTTCCTGCAAGCACCATCTGTACTACGTCGATGGTTTCCTTATCCGTTACACGCAGACCGTTTACGAATTTGCTTTCCTTGCCTATTTTATTCAGCATACCGCTTATCTCAGGACCGCCGCCGTGAACAAGAACAACATTTATTCCGACAAGCCTCAGAAGAACTATATCGCTCATAACCGCGTCCTTAAGCTCGTCGCTTACCATGGCATTTCCGCCGTATTTTATTACAATCGTCTGTCCCGAATATTTCTGTATATATGGAAGTGCCTGTATAAGCACCTTTGCACGATCCTTATTTGTTATTTCGTTCATTTTACTCATCTCCGCCTTATGTTCTGTAATCTCCGTTTATTTTAACATAATCATATGTCAGATCACAGCCGTATGCCTCGGCACAGCCGCATCCGTCATTAAGCTCAACGATTATGTCTATCTCATCACGCATTAGTATTTCCTTTGCATCATCCTCGGAAAACTCAATTCCCGCTCCGTTTTTGCATACATCTACTTTTCCCTTATCGGAAGCAAAGGAAACATCAACCTTATGCACATCCACATCGCAGCCCGAATAACCTATTGCACAGAGTACACGTCCCCAGTTTGCGTCGGACCCGAACATAGCCGCTTTGATAAGACTTGAGCATATTACAGACTTTGCAGCTCCTCTTGCATCCTCTTCGGTTTTTGCTCCGCTTACCTTACATACAAGAAGCTTTGTTGCCCCCTCTCCATCCTTTGCCATCATTTTAGAAAGCTGTCTGCACACTGCTGTAAGTGCGTCAGTAAAGGTATCATAGTCCTCTCCCTCAGAAATTATTTCCTCATTTCCTGCAAGTCCCGATGCCATAACCGAGAGCATATCATTTGTTGATGTATCTCCGTCTATACTTATCATATTAAAAGTATCATCAGCGGCCTTTTTAACTGCCTTGCTTATCATCTCTGAGGATATAGCCGCATCAGTAGTAACAAAGCAAAGCATTGTAGCCATATTCGGGTGTATCATTCCGCTTCCCTTTGATATCCCGCCTATTCTTACCGTTTTGCCTCCTATCACAGTTTCCACAGCAACTTCCTTGCTCACCGTATCTGTTGTCATAATTGCTTCGGCAGCATTTGACGCTCCGTTTTCGGAAAGCTCCGCAACCAACTGCGGTACTGCATTTTCTATAGGTTCTATAGGAAGTATCTGACCTATTACACCTGTTGAGGCAACAATAACATCATCAGCACTTATTCCCAATTCCTCAGCAGCAAGCTCACACATCTTCCTCGCTTTTATATCTCCGTCCGCATTACAGGTATTTGCATTTCCGCTGTTTGCGATAACCGCCTGAGCATAGCCGTCCGAAAGATTCTGTCTTGTTATTGTTATAGGTGAGCTCTGAACGAGATTAGCAGTATAAACGGCTCCCGCAGTGCATCTCTTTTCGCAGAATATCATTCCTATATCGCGCTTGGATTTATTTTTCCTGATACCGCAGTGTATTCCTGATGCTTTAAAGCCTTTCGCTTCGGTAACAGAGCCGTCGATAAATTTATATGACATATCAATTCCTCCGTCAATGTTTCTTTTATCATTTATACTTTATTTAAAAGCTCTGATATTTTATTTGCCCTGAGCTTAAAAATCTCATTTGTATCAAGTACCGATACTGTACTGCAAATCCTCAATGCCTCGCTGAAATATTCTGATTTCTTTATTTCGGCAGCCGCATCACTGATAAGTCTGTCATAGACCGCTCTGCTGTCAAGTGCGTGGTCAAAATCATAAAGCGGAGCGGCTGATACATATTCGCCTGTATTCGTATCCCTCAGCCAGCCGAAATTTCCTGCGTGTCTGTCGCCGTTTCCCGTTATTGCATCTATTGTCAGCATTTGTGCTCCCTGCAATCCGAGTAACCTGATTATATCGCCCTCGTTAAAGTCATCGGGGTCAATCAGTCCGGATTCATCAGCCTGTTCCAGCATTAAATCTGTATTTGTAAAGTTTTCCGCCATAACTCCGCCGGAAATTCTTTTTACATTACAGGCAGAAACACCGCAGGTCTTGCATAATACGGAAACATCCTCCTCTATACCTGCATCTTTATCATATTTACAAAGATACTTTGCCGATATCCATTCCTTTGACAAAAAACCGCCTGTATACAATGTGGGTATTGCACCGCCCTCATTGATATCATATACTCCCTCGCCTTTCCAAAAATCGTTATAGTAGGGACTGACAGCTTCAAAGTCTGACGGACAATTTTCATCCTTTACCCAGTAGCAGTCGCTAAGGCTGAGTGCATATGTTTTCTCATTGATAAGCACCCTGTTTCCCTGACCGAATGTAACACCCTTAAGCTTTCGTGCAAGTGAATTTGTATTTGAGCTGTATCTAAGCTTAAACCATATTTTAAAGGTAGTGCGGCATGGATTTTTCATCATATAACCGGGCAGAAGCTTTTCATTATAAACAACCTCTCTATCAATATCATATACAGGTTTATTTTTACACATCAGAACCATACTTATTACACCCGATTTCCTGAAATATACAACCCCCATGCACCCGAAAATAATAATACTGATTATTTTTGCATTTACCCCAAAGTGCCGGAATTAAACCCATTAATACAGTTTTCATACAAAAAAACTTTTCATCTCCGACCTTTCCGCTGTTACATAAAATCCAATAAGCAGTCTATAAAAATCCGAATGATATTTTATCGGTACGGACAAAATTCCCTGACCGTTTTCTATCAATATTTTATTTGCCATACAAGATTGGCACTTTTCCATAGACTTACCCTGTAAAATCAAAATGCCGGCGGTACTATAACAAGACCTGTTTTTTCGTCAAGTCCAAAAATTATATTCATATTCTGTATTGCCTGTCCTGCCGCTCCCTTTACCATATTATCTATAGCGGATATTGCAACAAGTGTATTTGTTCTTTTATCATGGTGAAGTGAGATATCACAGAAATTTGAATATTTTATATTATGTATATCTGCATTTGCTCCATCCGGAAGAACACGAACGAAAAATTCATTTTCATAGAATTTTTCATATTCCTTTCTTATCTGCTCAAAGCTTACTCCTTCATTTACTTTTGCATAGCAGGTTGAAATTATTCCCCTGTTTACAGGAAGAAGATGAGGTACAAATGTTATTGTAACCTTTTTCCCCGAAAGCTTGGAAAGAGTTTGTTCGATTTCGGGTGTATGTCTATGGTTTGCAACCTTATATGCGTGAAAACCCTCGTTAAGCTCAGGATAATGATTACCCTGACTCGGCTTTCTTCCTGCACCCGTTACACCTGATTTTGAATCAACAATTATTCCCTCTGTGCTGACAAGACCTGCCTTGACAGCCGGTGCAAGTGCAAGCGGTGCGCCCGTGGTATAACATCCGGGGTTAGCTATAACACGCTTTCCCTTTATATTCTCTCTGAAAAGCTCCGGAAGTCCGTAAACCGCTCTTTTATGCAAATCATGGTCAAGAAAATCACAGCCGTACCACTGCTTATATTCATCCTCACTTTCAAGACGGAAATCCGCCCCGAGGTCTATAAATGCCTTTCCCGCCTTATCACACTGAGCGGCAAGCTCCTGTGAAAGTCCGTGAGGAAGCGCGGCAAATATAACGTCACTTTTTTCAACGACCTCATCCTGTGTTCCACATTCCATATCACACAAGGATTTATATGAGGGATAAACCTCACTGAGCTTCTTTCCCTCAAAGCTTACCGAGCTTATCGCTGCAATTTCCGCTTCGGGGTGAGTCAAAAGTATGCGTACAAGTTCTGCTCCCGCATATCCTGTTGCTCCGATAATTCCTGCCTTTATTTTCATTTTCTTTTCCTCTTTTCTTTAAATAAACGGTATATCATAACTTTTCCGTTATTTCTCTTACCCTTTTTACCTGTGCAATGACATTTTCACTTGCCGGTCCTCCGAGTACCTTTCTTCCGTTTACGCAGTTTTCAAGTGAAATAGCCTCATATACTCCCTCGTCAAACGTATCGCATATCTTTTTGTATTCTTCAATCGGAAGTTCTTCAAGCGTTGTCTTTTTCTCTATGCAAAGTGCGACAAGCGTACCTGTTGCTTTATATGCATCTCGGAAAGGAAGTCCCTTTTTAACGAGATAATCCGCGCAGTCCGTGGCATTTATAAATCCGTTTGCGGCTGCTTTTCTCATATTATCCGTCAATACACGCATTGTATCTATCATCGGGGTAAAGGCTGTAAGGCACATTTTTACGGTATCGACCGCATCAAATATTGCCTCCTTATCCTCCTGCATATCTTTGTTATAAGCAAGTGCTATGCCCTTCATAACAGTAAGCAGTGTCATAAGGTCGCCGAATACCCTGCCCGATTTTCCTCTTACAAGCTCTGCTATATCAGGATTTTTCTTTTGCGGCATTATGCTCGAGCCTGTTGAAAAAGCATCGTCAAGCTCTACAAACTTAAATTCCCACGAACACCACATGATTATTTCTTCAGAAAAACGAGAAAGATGTACCATGATTATCGAAAGCACAGAGGCAAGCTCCATGCAGAAATCCCTGTCGGAAACACCGTCAAGACTGTTCTGACATATATCAGAAAAGCCTAAAAGCGAAGCTGTTATACTTCTGTCTATCGGGTAAGTGGTTGTTGCAAGAGCACCACTGCCGAGTGGCATAGAGTCCATATGTTTATATGCACATTCAAGTCTGTCTGCATCTCTGAGAAGCATTTCCGCATAAGCCATAAGGTGATGACCGAATGTTATAGGCTGCGCCCTTTGAAGATGTGTATATCCGGGCATTACAGCAGTACTGTATTCCTCTGCCTTCTTGCATATTACCCCGATAAGCTCCTTTATCTGAGCCTTTATATTCTTTATTTCCTTTTTAAGATAAAGTCTTATATCAAGTGCTACCTGGTCGTTGCGGCTTCTTGCCGTATGAAGCCTTTTTCCTGTCTGACCGAGCCTTTCGGTAAGTTCACCCTCAATAAAGGTATGTATATCCTCTGCGTTCGGGTCTATTACAAGCTTTCCGCTGTCTATATCGGCAAGAATACCCTCAAGTCCCTTTATTACAGCGTCTGCTTCGCTTTTTTCTATTATACCGCACTCGCCTATCATTGTGGCATGAGCGATACTTCCCTCTATATCCTCACGATACATACGGCTGTCGAATGATATCGAGGAATTGAAATCATTTGTTTTCTTGTCTATCTCTTTCGAGAAACGTCCTGCCCAAAGCTTCATATTAACACTCTCCGTTCTTTAATTTTTAAAACGACTTTTTTATAGACAAACTCTGTTTACCCATAGAAAAACCGTTTAAAGACTGTATCTTAAAAAATTTGAGGGGCAAACAATGCAAAACAATCCATTGTTCACCCTTTCCGAGCTATTTTCATTCCTGAGATTTCGCCGTCTGCGGACGATTTCCAAAGGCTCTGCCTTTGGAAACCGCAAGCCTTTTGAAAAAGGCTTGACCTAAAACCGCATTTTGTTTGCCGTAAGTTATATTATTCTTTAATGAGGTTTTTCTTTGCCTGGACCTTGATTGGAAGTCCGAACAGATTTATAAATCCTGCACTGTCCTTCTGATCGTAAACCTCGTCCTCATCAAACGTAGCTATGTCCGGATCATAAAGCGAATACGGAGATGTAACACCTGCATCAATTATATTGCCCTTGTAAAGCTTAAGCTTAACATCACCCGTAACGGTTTCCTGCGTTGAATCAACAAATGCAGAAAGTGCCTTTCTCAGCGGTGTGTACCACTGACCGAAATATACAAGCTCTGCAAAACGCAGACCAACCTGCTGCTTGAAATGATATGTATCCCTGTCAAGCGTGATCTCCTCAAGCTTGTTATGCGCATGATAAAGGATTGTTCCGCCGGGTGTTTCATATACTCCCCTTGACTTCATACCTACAAGTCTGTTTTCAACGAGGTCAACAATACCGATACCGTTTTCTCCGCCAAGCTTATTCAGTTTCTTTACAAGTTCCACTGCACCAAGCTTTTCGCCGTCTATAGCAACAGGATTGCCCTTTTCAAAGGATATTGTTACATATGTTGGTTTATCGGGTGCCTGCTCCGGAGATACTCCGAGTTCAAGGAATCCCTCTTTGTTATACATTGGCTCATTTGCAGGATCTTCAAGGTCAAGACCTTCATGGGATATATGCCAAATATTCTTGTCTTTTGAATAATTTGTTTCTCTTGTTATCTTGAGCGGAATATTATGTGCCTCTGCATACTCAATTTCCTCATCCCTTGATTTGAGGTTCCACTCTCTCCACGGAGCAATTATCTTCATATCGGGAGCAAAAGCTTTTATTGCAAGTTCAAAACGAACCTGATCATTACCCTTACCTGTGCATCCGTGGCATATAGCATCAGCACCCTCTTTTAGTGCAATTTCTACTATTCTCTTTGCAATTATCGGTCTTGCAAATGATGTACCGAGAAGATATTTATTCTCATATACAGCATCAGCCTTTATTGTCGGGAATACATAATCCTCAATAAATTCTTTGTTAAGATCTTCAATATAAAGCTTTGAAGCACCTGTCTTTTTTGCCTTTTCCTCAAGTCCTTCAAGTTCACTGTCCTGTCCCACATCACCCGAAACAGCTATAACTTCACAGTTATCATAATTTTCCTTCAGCCAAGGAATAATTATTGACGTGTCAAGTCCGCCCGAATATGCAAGTACAACTTTTTTAATATCACCCATGATATAATTACCTCCGTTAAATTAAATTACTATACCATTATACAACATTTTTGCATAATTTCAAGAAAAATATGAATATTTATTCAGAATCCGGAAATTTCGGATTATAATACAAAAAATAATGGTATTGCATAAAATTTATGTATAAATAAAGCAATAATTTTCCCGTAAAATTTCTGCAATTAAATTTCTACAACTAAATGTTCCTGTTAAATTATGAGAAATCCGCCTTGTTTTATGCAAATATACATTAATTTATGCATATTATGCATACAAAAAAATTATTCATGCAACAATTTATGATTTACCTGTAACCCTGTGTATGATATAATTTAAAATGCAATATAATTTATGGGAGGAATTTATTATGAATTTTACAGAAATAAATGTAAATGAACTTAATACCAATTTTTTTAATGCAATAGGAAACGACTGGATGCTCATTACGGCAGGAGGCACCGAAAAAATCAATACTATGACTGCAAGCTGGGGCGGAAGTGGTGTGCTTTGGAATAAAAACGTAACTTTTGCCTTTGTGCGCCAAAGCAGATATACGCTTGAATTTCTTGATAAAAACGAATACTACACCCTCTCCTTTTTCGGCGGAAATATGAAAAAAGAACTCGGATACTGCGGAAAATATTCGGGAAGAGATGTAGATAAAATAAAAGAAACAGGTCTTGTAACAGTATATGAAAATATTGACTCCCAAAATATACCCTACTTTGAACAAGCACAACTCGTACTCGTTTGCAAAAAACTCTATAAGCAAACTGTCGGTCTTGACGGTTTTATTGATAAGTCTATCATAGACGCACAGTATTCAAACGGTGACCTGCATGAAATGTTTGTCGGTGAGATAGTAAAGGTTCTTAGGAAGGGATAATATGCAGACTGTACTGATAACCGGTGCTTCAAGAGGTATCGGAGCAAAAACTGCGGAGCTTTTTGCACAGAACGGATACAGAGTCATTATCAACTTTAATAATTCCCTTAGTGTTGCCGAAAAACTACTTTCCGAAATTATAAAAAACGGCGGTGTGGCTGAAATCATAAAAGCCGATGTTTCTGATTCTGCCGAGGTCAATAAAATGTTTGAATTAATAACTGCCGAATACGGCGGAGTTGATATTTTGATAAATAATGCAGGTATTGCTCAAACAAAACTTTTTACGGATATCACAGATGATGACTGGGACAGAATGATATCGGTAAATCTCAGCAGTGCATTTTATTGTTGCAGAAGTGCATTACCCTATATGATACGTCAGCATTATGGCAGGATTATCAATATATCCTCAATGTGGGGGCAGGTCGGAGGTTCGTGTGAGGTACATTATTCTGCGGCAAAGGCAGGCGTTATCGGTCTGACAAAGGCTCTTGCCATGGAAGAGGGATTAAGCGGAATAACCGTAAACTGCATAGCTCCGGGTGTTATTAAAACCGATATGACTTCCTCACTTTCAACCGAGGATTTTAAAGAATTAGCAGAACAAACTCCGACCGGCACTATAGGCACACCGGATGACATAGCGAGAACCGCACTATTTCTCGCTGATAAAAATTCTTCTTTCATCACCGGACAGGTCATTGGTGTAAACGGGGGATTTACCGTCTGAATATTTTATCCTTTACTTTTAAAAATACAGGTCGCTTCAGATTTTAATTTTCTGAAACGACCTGTTGTTTTATTCTTTTTTCTCCCTTTCCGCTTCGTCTATCAAGGCTTCCTGTTCCTTAAGGTATTCCTCACGCTCTCTTGCTTCCTTAACAATTTCTTCGTCCTTACTCATTTCTCTCAGCATATCAATTGTTTTCCTGACCTCCGGAATATCTGTGCTTTCATACAACTCCGCAAGTTCTTCCTCGGTTTCTGCATTTATAAGCATCAACCAATCTTCCATTCTTTTTCTGCCCTCTGTGTTTTGTTCCATTTGAGAAACCTCCTTTTTTAATTTGTATTCATTATTTGTTTTATCTGCTCTTCGGAAAATCCTGCCTTACGCATTTTTTCCACCATTCTGTTTATTCCCTCAATTATGCCCTCAGCTTTGCCCTCGGCTCTACCCTCGGCTTTGCCTATCTCTATTCCCTCACGCAGTGCTCCGCCCAAAGCAGTTGCTTCATCATGAATACGCTTTTCACGATAAAACGCTTCCTGCCTTACCTTTTCATCCGCACTCAGTTCCCTGAGCATTACTATTGTCTTTTGTAC
>CANPXK010000078.1 GCA_947585965.1 uncultured Clostridia bacterium | reverse complement strand
CCGCTCCGCAAGCGGGGGAGCCCCCGCAGGCAAGTCGCGCTTTGCTCACTGCGTTCGCTTTTTTTATGTAGGTAAGTCTGTTTCCGCGATAGGTAGTTTACCTGTCAGTGTGAGGTTGAAAATATCGAGAGCGGCTCCTCGGAGCCGCTCCGCAACTACATATTATATACTCATCTCTTGTTCATCGAGTAAATTAACGGTCGAGCTATGAAATAATTGGTTTGAGTAAAATAATTACGAATTGACAGCGGCGGCACGCCGCATTTTATTGTATGTTGCTTACTTATAACTTTAAATTTGTTGTTGAAATATGAAACATCAGGTGATATAATATTGGTAATGTATGAAAAATCAGGTGAATGAGTAAATGTTTTGTAAAAAGTAACGAATGGAAGTGATAAAAATGAAAATTGCACATAAGAATGAAGAAACCGGTGATGAACAATCAATAGCCGTGCATTGTAAAAACACGGCGGAAACAGCAAAAAATTTTGCTATACCACAGTTAAAGCAACTGGTATATAATATGTCACTATTGCACGATATAGGAAAATATCAGGAATCCTTTCAGAAAAAAATATTGCTTAACAAAAAGATAAGGGTAGACCATTCCACCTGCGGTGCGATTGAAGCCGGAAAGTTTTTCGGGAACGGTGTGGCTGCTGCTATTGCTCAGTACTGCATAGCGGGGCATCATACGGGAATACCGGACGGAGGTACAGCCGCCGATACATCGGAAGACAAAACCTTACAGGGCAGACTGTCGGAAAGCAATATAAAGAATTATGAGGATTACTCCGACTATAAAAATGAGCTGAACGTAGAAAGCATTGATAACGACAGTATAGTGTCTTTGTTTAAGGATGCAATGGGAAAAAAAGAAGATATGCTTGAATGTTTTGCTTTTCTGACGAGGTACTGCTTTTCTTGCCTGACAGATGCGGATTCGCTCGATACGGCAAAATTCTGTACGGGTAGGGAGGACACGGAGTTAAAAAGTAATTTTGAAGAGTGTCTGAAAAAAATCAACGACAGGCTTTCTTCATTCAGATGTGTGACAAATCTTCAAAATGCACGTTCTGTCCTGCAACAGCAGGTGTACGATAAGATAAAAACAGATTCGGAAATATATCTTATGAATATGCCGACCGGAAGCGGAAAAACACTTTGCAGTATGAAATTTGCTCTTGAAAGAGCATTGAAGACAGGTAAAAGACGAATCATCTATGTTATCCCGTATAACAGTATTATTGACCAGACGGTTGCAGTTTTTGAAGATATTTTCGGGGAAAGCGCGGAAATTCTGCGGCATCAGTCTTCGTTCTGTATTGATGATTCCGATCGTGATGAGGATTATAAGACACTTATAAAAAATGTAACGGAAAACTGGAATGCACAGATTATCGTTACAACATCGGTACAGTTTTTTGAATCCGTCTATAAAAATAAGAGGAACAGACTAAGAAAGATGCATAATATGGCTGACAGTATTATTATTTTTGATGAAGCACACCTTATGCCGGTTGAATACTTACAGCCCTGTCTGCGTGCCGTATCGTTTTTAACAAGGCTTTCAGGAAGTGAAGCAGTGTTCCTTACGGCTACCATGCCGGATTTTGAGGAGCTTATATGCAAATATTCTCTGCCCTCAACAAAGGTTGAGGATCTCGTACAGGATAAAAGCAGATTTTCGGCTTTCAAAAAGGGAGAGTTTATCAATATAGGCGGTATGAGTGAAGAACGGCTTATTGCCCGAGCAGGCGAGAATCCCTCCGCTTTGATTGTGGTTAATAAAAGGGCAACGGCGGCAGAGCTTTATGATATGGCTGTGGGCAAAAAATTTCACCTTTCTACATATATGACAGCCTATGACAGAAAAAGGACAATAGATGAAATTAAACGGGAGCTTGAAAGGCTTTATCGGGATTATCCTGATTTGACTGATGTTCCCGAGGACAGAAAAATTATTGTTATATCAACCTCACTTATCGAAGCGGGTGTAGACCTGGATTTTCATACCGTTTACAGAGAACTCACCGGACTTGACAGTATATTGCAGGCGGGAGGAAGATGTAACCGTGAGGGTAAGAGAAAAAATGCAAGAATTTGTATTTTTGATTTCGGAAAACCATCCAAGGACGCAAGAGTAAATATAACCAAAGGACTGCTTGAAAAATACGGCGATATTTCATCCAATGAATGTATAAGTGAGTATTACAAGAGGATTTATAATTTCAGTGATGAGCAGATAAAGAGAAATACAATTGCCGATGATTGCTCGGGAATAGGTAATGTAGGATTTTGTACATATGCAGAAAAATTTATGATGATAGATGACAATACGGTTTCCGTTGCGGTTGAATGTGACAGTGAAAGTATGGAACTCATAAATCAGCTCAGAAATACCGGATATACAAATCATAGGAAATTACAGAAATATACATTTTCGGTATATAATTATGAACTGAAAAAACTTATTGAACAGGGTGTTGTGACCGAATACGGAGGAGTGTGGTGCCTTACAAATAATGATTATTATGACAGTAATAAAGGGATAGGCTTTGAAGCTAAAGATTATTATTGCTGACAAGAGGTAATAAAATATGGAAAGTCAGAATTACGGACAGGAGGTATATTATGGGCAGAGGTTTTAAAATTATTGCGGAGGGTGATTATGCACTTTTCACAAGACCGGAAATGAAGGTTGAAAGGGTAAGCTATGATGTCCCGCCGCCGGGGGCACTCGAGGGTATGCTTAAGAGTATTTACTGGAAACCGGCTATACGCTATGTTATTGACAGGATTATTGTTTTTAATCCGATTAATTTTGTCAATATCCGCAGGAATGAGGTCAAAAGTAAGATATCGCTGCAAAATGTAAAATCTCAGATGAAAGGTACGGGAGCGGATCCATGTATTTATGCATCCGAGGACAGAACACAAAGAGCTTCAATGCTCCTGAAAGATGTGAAGTACGGTATTGAGTTTCATTTTGAAATGACAGGACTTAAAAGTGATAAGGCTGATGAGGACGAGAAAAAACATTACAACATTATAAAACGCCGCCTTGAAAACGGTCAGCATTTCCGTACCCCGTGCTTCGGATGTTCCGAATTTCCCGTGAGAAAGCTTGAACTTGTTGAGGATTTTGATTTGAACCTGATTGACAGCGATATCCTTGCTATGGGTGATTGCGATCTGGGATATATGAGCTATAGGGTGAATTTTGAGGATCATGGCAAGCCGATTAATGATGATTGGGATAATCCGCAGTTTTCGGACAGAGCGACAACAGAATATTACCGACCGCATATGATAGGCGGTGTTATTGATGTCGGTAAGTACAGGGAGGTGAAAAAATAAATGCTGATAAATGCACTTTGTGATTATTATGACGATCTTGGAAGGGACGGAAAGCTTATCCCTAAAGGATATTCAAAGCAGGATGTTCATTATCTTATTTGTCTTAAGCCTGACGGAACAATTAATTCAATAGATGATTGGCAACTGAGTGATAATGTTGTTTTGAAAAAAGACAAAATAAAAAAGGTTAAAATTCCACGGAATATAATTATTCCGCAGAGAACACAAAAGTCGGGGATTGAATCAAATATAATTGAGCACAGACCTCTTTATATTTTTGGTTTAAACCTTGACGGTGATACGTTCACGACTGAAGACAAAACCGGAAAGGCTAAAAAATCCAATGCTGCCTTTAAAGAAGCTAATCTAAGTTTTATTGAAGGACTTGATTCTCCGATTATAAATGCATACAGAAACTTCATACAAAACTGGATACCGGAAAATGAAACCGAAAATCCATATCTTAAAGGTATTGGAAAAGCATATAAAAATTCATATTTTGCGTTTTGCCTGAGCGGTCAACCCGATATACTTCTGCATGAGGATCCGCTTATAAAGGCAAAATGGGAAAGTGTTAATACGGATGAAGTATCCGATGACGTTGTGTTGGCTCAATGTGCGGTGACAGGAAGAAAATTGCCTATCGCAAAATTACACAAGAAAATAAAGGGTATAAACGGTGGACAGCCTTCGGGAACTATTCTTGTGGGATTTAATGAAACCGCTTACTGTTCTTATGGAAATGATCAGTCATACAACAGTAATATTTCCGAGGAGATAATGAACAAATATACCTTTGCATTGAATAGCCTTTTAGCGGATAAAAAACACCGTAATTTGATAGATGATATAACGGTTATTTTCTGGGCAACAGGGGGAAAGAAAAATACTGAATGTTCCGATTGGGCAAATGTTTTAATGTTTGGCGGTAATGACGAGATTGATGATAAAAAAGTAGATGATATGCTCAAAAGCATTCTAAACAGTGCAGGGGACGGTACGGTCACCGAGGATAAGCTTGCATCTATAGACAAGATAGATAAAAATACAGATTTCTATATTGTTGGTCTGAAACCGAATGCCTCCCGTGTATCGCAGAAATTTATCTACCGCAGAAAATTCGGTCAGATACTTGCGTGTATCGCTCAACATCAAAAGGATATGCAAATAGGAGATGAAACACGCTCCGTACCGTTATGGAAAATTAAAAATGAGCTTAAATCTCCCAAAAGCAAAAACGAACAGATTGATGCATCGCTTATGTCGGCAATATTCAAGTCAATTATTTTCGGTACACCATATCCGGATTATCTTCTTTCAACTCTTTTAAGGAGAATAAAGACGGATAAATCAATCAACCGTGTTCGTGCAGGTGCAGTCAAAGCCTGCATAAACAGAAAGTCAAGATTTAAAAACAATAAGGAGGAATTAAAATTGGCACTTGACAAAGAAAACAAAAACGAGGCGTATCTCTGCGGAAGGCTTTTTGCCGTACTGCAAAGGATACAGGAAAATGCGGCAGCTCCGGCAAAGCTTAACCGCACAATTAAGGATACCTATTTTGCATCGGCGGCATCTAAGCCGGCATTGGTATTCCCGAAATTGCTTGCTCTTTCACAAAATCACATTAAGAAAATCAGTGATAAGTGGATTAATGGCATCAATGGTGAGAAGCTTGAAATATACTTCAATAAACTGATTGAAGAAATTATAGGTAAGCTTGGTGTAGGTTTCCCCGAAACACTTACACTGACAGAACAGGGAAAATTCATGATCGGATATTATCATCAAGATCAGGATTTTTATAAGAAAAATGAAACTGAAACCGAGGAGGAAAATTAATTATGGCTATTAACAACAGGTATGACTTTGTTATGATTTTTGATGTGGAAAACGGAAATCCTAACGGAGATCCGGACGCAGGTAATGCACCGAGAATTGATGCGGAAAGCGGGTACGGATTTATTACGGATGTTTGTCTTAAAAGAAAAATCAGAAATTACGTTGAGCTTGTCAAAAACGGAGAGGCAGGATATAACATTCTTGTTAAGGCAGACAGGTCGCTGAACTCGAAATTCGAGGATGCATATGATGCGGAAAATCTGAAAAAGGGACAGAAAGGAAAAAATCCTGATGATGTCAAAAAGGCACGGGATTATATGTGCAGGAATTATTATGACGTACGTATGTTTGGTGCTGTTATGTCAACAGGAGATAACCCGTGCGGTATTGTAAGGGGACCCGTTCAGATTAATTTTGCAAGAAGTATATCAACCATCAATATACAGGATATTACAATAACAAGACAGGCTCGTACAACCAATGACAGAATGGAAACAGGTGCTACCGAGATTGGCAAAAAGAGCATAATCCCCTATGGTCTGTACCGTGCGGAGGGTTATATTTCGGCAGCACTTGCCAATAATGTAACGGATCTTACCGAGGCAGATATTGAGCTCCTTTGGGATGCTATTATCAATATGTTTGAGAATGACCATAGTGCCGCAAGAGGTAAGATGTGTATGAGGAAGCTTATTGTTTTCAAGCATGACAACATTCTCGGAAACTGCCCGTCGCACTTGCTGTTTGACAAAGTGAAGATAGAGGAAAAATCAGCCGTACCGAGGGGCATTGATGATTATGAAATAACAGTAGACAAAGAAATGCCCGAAGGTGTTGAGCTTATCGAAAAGCTATGATGACGGAAAGTATTCCCATAAGGTCAATACAGCATTGGCTTTATTGCCCTCACCGCTGGGGTCTGCTTGAAATAGATTGTGCATGGGCGGAGAATTACTATGTCACCAAGGCTGATCTTATGCATAAAAGAGTCCATACGGACGGTTCGTATATGTCAAGAAATAAAGAGGTATATACCTCTGTCAAAGTTTATAATGATTTGCCGCAGTATGGTATTTACGGGGTGACGGACTGTATCGAGGTCAGGGACGGCGTATATTCCATCGTTGAATATAAGCCGGCCAAACCCCGAAAATGTGAATTTAATTATGAGGATCTTATGCAGGTATTCGCACAGAAGCTCTGTGCAGATTATGTATTTGATTGCGATTGTGACGGATATATTTATTATGCCGATGTAAAAAAGAGGGTCAGACTCCCTCTTGCGGAGAATTTTAATAAATATGACGAAAATCTGAGGGATATACTTACACAAATCCGGGAGCATCTGAGTAAGGGTATTATTCCTCCTGTAAGAAAGGGTCAGAATTGCAGCGGCTGTTCAATGAAGGATATATGTATACCGAAATATAAGTGCAAAAAAAGCTTTCGCGGTTCCGTAGAGGTCTTGCTGGAGGAGGTTATATGAGAAAACTGTTAAATACTCTTTATATTACAAATGAAAATGCTTATCTTACGCTTGACGGCGAAAATCTGGTGTGCAAGGTTGAAAATGAAACAAAATTCAGAATACCTTTTGATAATATTGAGAATGTAGTGTGTTTTAGCTATCTCGGCTGTTCTCCGGCACTTATGGGAAAATGTGTCCAAAAATGCATACCTATCAATTTTGTATCCCCTCAAGGAAAATTTTTGGCTAAGGTCTGCGGAGAAACCAAGGGAAATGTTTTTCTGAGGGTGGCTCAGATTGATAAATTCCGAAAGAGCGGACTTGAACTTGCCCGAAATACAATGGCTGCAAAATTCTGTAATTCCGTTCGCACAATAAAAAGAACTTTACATGACGTACCGGAACTGCGTGATGATACGCAAATACAGGAAACCATAGATATTCTTACAGGGGGAACAAGAAAACTTCTTGAAGCTGAAACAGCGGAACAGATACTCGGGATAGAGGGGAACTGTGCTCATAGTTATTTCTCTGTTTTTGACAAATTGATTACAAATAAGAGTGCAGGAATACATTTTAAATACCGCAACAAAAGACCTCCGCTTGATGAAGTAAATGCTTTATTATCTTTTGTATATACACTTTACACCAATGAATTTGCTGCTGCTCTTGAAACTGTTGGACTTGACAGCTATATAGGATATTGTCACGCCCTGCGGAGCGGAAGAAACTCTCTTGCCTGTGATCTTGTTGAAGAAGCAAGATGTCTTGCCGAAAGATTTGTATTATCTCTTATCAATCTGCGTGTGATTTCACAAAAAGATTTTGATAAACAGATTTCCGGTGCCGTATTGCTTAATGAAGATGGCAGAAAAAAGGTGCTTACACGTTGGCAGGAAAAGAAACGCACGGATTATATGCATCCTCATCTCGGGCAAAAGATACAGTTTGGATTAATTCCGTATGTTCAGAGCAATTTGCTTGCAAAATATGTTCGTGGTGATATTGAAGAATATCCTTGTTTCCTGCTTAAGTAGGTGAGAATTTATGATGGTTATTATCAGCTATGATGTTTCAACCTCCGATGCCGGAGGAAAAAAACGTCTGAGAAAGGTTGCCAGGGTATGTCAGGATCATGCCCAAAGGGTTCAGAATTCCGTTTTTGAAGCTGACCTTGATTACTCTGCATTTCTGAAGCTTAAAAGTCATCTTTTGGAAATAATTGACAATGATAAGGACAGTTTGAGGTTTTATTATCTCGGAAACAACTGGGAGCGGAAAGTTGAGCATATTGGCAACAGAAAAACTTACAATCCCGAAGGTGTAATTATCATTTAAAGGCGAACCTTTGGTGATATAAAAATCCATAATAGGTTCGCATGGAAAAAGTATTAATCTGTTTATATATTATTCTTTTATAGAATAATATTGATATGTGTCCGCCTCATTTGGTGGTGCATGGCGGCAAAACTACAATATTTTGCTTCGCACCTCGCATGAGGTGCGTGAGTAGAAACTAAGGGTGTAGGAGTGACGGCTACAGCTTGACACCCGGTCGCACCTCGCATGAGGTGCGTGAGTAGAAACATTTTCGTTAAGTTTTAATATTTTGCCTGTTAGTGTCGCACCTCGCATGAGGTGCGTGAGTAGAAACCCCCAAAGACGAATATAATTTTGAAACATTAAAGTCGCACCTCGCATGAGGTGCGTGAGTAGAAACCTACTAAGTTTATATGCTCTTTCGTCAGGAGTATGTCGCACCTCGCATGAGGTGCGTGAGTAGAAACACGGTAATGGTTAAATACCTGTACTGCCCATGGCGTCGCACCTCGCATGAGGTGCGTGAGTAGAAACTTAATTTCTCCGCCGCAGCGGCATACGTAATTTGTCGCACCTCGCATGAGGTGCGTGAGTAGAAACGCATATGAAGTGATAGGTTTAAATGACAGCACAGTCGCACCTCGCATGAGGTGCGTGAGTAGAAACACAAAACAGAATAAAGAATTAGAACGTGAATACGTCGCACCTCGCATGAGGTGCGTGAGTAGAAACTACGAAGGTTGCAGAAGCATATCAATATAGAGAGTCGCACCTCGCATGAGGTGCGTGAGTAGAAACATTATAAACGGTACACATGAGCCTATTATTGACAGTCGCACCTCGCATGAGGTGCGTGAGTAGAAACGCAGCCGACTGCGAATTTGAAGTCAGGGTATCAGTCGCACCTCGCATGAGGTGCGTGAGTAGAAACTCTGTAATAATTTTGAGCGTCTAAAGCAATTTTACAGTCGCACCTCGCATGAGGTGCGTGAGTAGAAACCCGGTGCAAACTTGACCTTGAAAAATTTATACAGGTCGCACCTCGCATGAGGTGCGTGAGTAGAAACTGAGATGAGAATCAGAACCGAAGGCTATGTGAAGTCGCACCTCGCATGAGGTGCGTGAGTAGAAACGACACCTGCAACCCTTAGAGTAGCAAGGACGAAAGTCGCACCTCGCATGAGGTGCGTGAGTAGAAACGAGGTTATGATTATGAAAACATCAGAAAAATTTGCAGTCGCACCTCGCATGAGGTGCGTGAGTAGAAACTGACAATGTTACATCAATAGGTAGAGGTGCGTTCCGTCGCACCTCGCATGAGGTGCGTGAGTAGAAACGATACAGACGGCGGTGACGGTGATAATAATTTCGTCGCACCTCGCATGAGGTGCGTGAGTAGAAACTGACGTAAACTGGTTTACCGTCTGAATGCCATTTGTCGCACCTCGCATGAGGTGCGTGAGTAGAAACACTATTACAGGTAAAAAGTGAGTTTGAAAAACAAGTCGCACCTCGCATGAGGTGCGTGAGTAGAAACCACGGGTTTTCATAATTTTTTCATATTCATTTTGTCGCACCTCGCATGAGGTGCGTGAGTAGAAACTGCATGGATATGAATTTTCAAGAAGTGAAAAGAGGTCGCACCTCGCATGAGGTGCGTGAGTAGAAACTTTTAATCTATGTCTTTGACATAGACTAGTTTAGTCGCACCTCGCATGAGGTGCGTGAGTAGAAACCCTTATGATGTCCGAAAAATATCTTGCGTTGGATATAGTCGCACCTCGCATGAGGTGCGTGAGTAGAAACATATTTTTCACTGCTACTGAGAAACAGCAGTTACAGTCGCACCTCGCATGAGGTGCGTGAGTAGAAACTCACATCACCTGATACCACCGCTTCACCGTCAGGTCGCACCTCGCATGAGGTGCGTGAGTAGAAACTTCCCCGTCCGAATCAAAATCCATGCTGTCAAACGTCGCACCTCGCATGAGGTGCGTGAGTAGAAACCCCAACCGTTAGAGCCGTTGTTTCCGTTATTTCGTCGCACCTCGCATGAGGTGCGTGAGTAGAAACTTTCTAATTTGTTTATACCGCTTACTTTTTTGAAGTCGCACCTCGCATGAGGTGCGTGAGTAGAAACCGTGATCATCATTATACGCCGTTTGTTCTCTGTGTCGCACCTCGCATGAGGTGCGTGAGTAGAAACTCGTTATTCAATATTCAAAATTTTAAATGCTTCGTCGCACCTCGCATGAGGTGCGTGAGTAGAAACTTATTGTTGGTGGTCATGAGTTAATGTACCCGGGTCGCACCTCGCATGAGGTGCGTGAGTAGAAACGTCAAGGCTGTCGTTATGATAGACAGCTTTTTCTGTCGCACCTCGCATGAGGTGCGTGAGTAGAAACCGTCCATGGTTTCACGGGAATAGGGTAATCGTGTAGTCGCACCTCGCATGAGGTGCGTGAGTAGAAACCGTTCAGACACATTTCTATTTTTATTCTGTCTGGTCGCACCTCGCATGAGGTGCGTGAGTAGAAACGCACAAACTAAGGTATTTTTTATTGTGCAAAATGTCGCACCTCGCATGAGGTGCGTGAGTAGAAACTTTGTATCCATATTATTATTAATCTGAACAGCTGTCGCACCTCGCATGAGGTGCGTGAGTAGAAACTTAATACCGCAGGGTAATGATTTTTTCGCCGAAAGTCGCACCTCGCATGAGGTGCGTGAGTAGAAACATGTAGTCCGCTGTCATAGCTATAAGCAGCACTAGTCGCACCTCGCATGAGGTGCGTGAGTAGAAACTGAAAAGTGTATTGTAAAGAAAAAACAAAAAAAGTCGCACCTCGCATGAGGTGCGTGAGTAGAAACTTCATTCTGCTCACCGTCCTTATCAACCGTGGAGTCGCACCTCGCATGAGGTGCGTGAGTAGAAACAAATTGTAGTAAATTTTGGTGGTTTATGCGGTAAGTCGCACCTCGCATGAGGTGCGTGAGTAGAAACTGCGAATATGTGTCCGACAACTGGTGGCACACAGTCGCACCTCGCATGAGGTGCGTGAGTAGAAACTTTTCGATACAAAGTTTCCCGCAGATAATCAAAATGTCGCACCTCGCATGAGGTGCGTGAGTAGAAACTGAAAATGCAGAAGTTGCTGGTATATTCAAATTGTCGCACCTCGCATGAGGTGCGTGAGTAGAAACATAATATAGATTATAGAATTTGTAAAATGGCTACTGTCGCACCTCGCATGAGGTGCGTGAGTAGAAACCTTACAGTTATTATTATATCATATTTGCTGGTGCGTCGCACCTCGCATGAGGTGCGTGAGTAGAAACTCCTAATTTTTATAATGGACCTAAAAATGGATTTGTCGCACCTCGCATGAGGTGCGTGAGTAGAAACCAATTCCAGAAAATAGATTATCAATCTCAGTTAGTCGCACCTCGCATGAGGTGCGTGAGTAGAAACACATAATTGTTTGTATTTTTTGATTCTGCAAAGTCGCACCTCGCATGAGGTGCGTGAGTAGAAACATCTAGCCGTCAACATCGTGAAAGCAAGATTACGTCGCACCTCGCATGAGGTGCGTGAGTAGAAACTCAATCTTTGTTGATTCATAATTATCCTCCTTAAGTCGCACCTCGCATGAGGTGCGTGAGTAGAAACACAGAACAAAATTATATAAAGAAAATGGCTATGTCGCACCTCGCATGAGGTGCGTGAGTAGAAACTGAAACGTAATCAGTCAAAGGTGATGTGGAACAAGTCGCACCTCGCATGAGGTGCGTGAGTAGAAACGATTATATGGACAGTATTTCGTCACTGGTCGGATGTCGCACCTC
>CANPXK010000077.1 GCA_947585965.1 uncultured Clostridia bacterium | reverse complement strand
AATTTGTACCACTTGACATATTTTCCATGGAATTGTATAATATAAATACAGAGCATACCGATAGACGGTCGCTCCCAAAGATCAACGATTTAAGAATAACCGCTAAGTTTGGTCGCTTGGGCGGTTATTTCTTATTTTTGTAGTTTCTTATGACAAGCAGTATGTTACAAACTGCGATTATGAATTGAAAAAAATCATTCCACGTCATACAACCACCTCCCGATTCCGGGAGCATATTCACCGCCTACCGTGTATGGTACACTCTGTAATAATCATTATATCAAACAATTTCTTTTTCGTCAATATTTTACAAGAAGCTTAAAATTCGCTGTTTTGGCAGGTTTTAAGCTTTTTTGAATCATTTTATCTTATCCTTTCACTACTCATATAGTTTTAAATCAAATTTGTACCACTTGACATATTTTCCATGGAATTGTATAATATAAATACAGAGCATACCGATGGACGGTCGCTCCCAATGTTGCGATGTGTGAAATAACCGCTTAGTTGACAGCTGGGGCGGTTATTTCTTGTTATGTATGTTATTCATTAACGAAATAACATTGCAAATGGCAATGACCAAGTCAAAAACTCTGTCCATGACATAAGCACCACCTCCCGATTCCGGGAGCATACTAACCGCCTACCGTGTATGGTACACTCTGTAACAATCATTATATCAGACAATTTCTTTTTCGTCAATATTCTGCAATGGTCTTGAAATTCGCTTTATCGGCGGATTTCAAGCCTTTTTATATTCCGACCTTTGGTTATATCCAAAATATTTCCTTTATAATTTTCAAAAGTCTGTTTTCCTTCTTGATAACAGGCTTATTTTCATATTCATTAGCAATAACAAATCTGACTGCTTGCAAAAAATTTGTCTATCTTTACAAGCTGTTTCCCTTGTTCTTCAAGTTTGTATTTCCACAAACATTCCCTAACCGTTGTCGTGAACGGATTTGCCGCCATATTCTCCCGACCTGAATCCAATAGAACAAGTCTGGAGAATGACAAGGCGTGATGCTGCACATAATCTCTTTTTTAATGATGTACACGAATTGGAACAAGCTGTTGACAATTACTATTCGTTATTTTCTGTTCCTATTCTTTGGTTGAAATCCCTATGCTCGTTTGATTTTCACGTTCAGGAAATTATAAATGTCGTTTACTATAACCGCACAAATTTACTTTGCATATTGAATTATCCGATCACGGCATAAACATTCAAATCCCATGCCGGAATATAAGGGTGCTGACGCATATAAAGCTTATAGCATGGCTCTATAGAATTTATCAATAAGGGAATAGAAAAAATATCCTCACTCCGATGATAAGCCGCAATATTAAGTTTAGGCTTATCTCTCCTTATCGTATTTATTCCCCCGATAAGCGCCTGCCTCTCACTGCCCTCAACATCCATTTTAATATAACTCACCCTGCGTGCGGCATACAATGTATCTATCTTGGTTACGGCAAGATCATTTTGTCCGCTCTGCCCTATATTCGAGCCTCGTCCGAGCGACTGCTCAAAGCTCATATTCCTGTCCTCGCTCCATATTCCCATACGGAAAATACGCACATTCTTCATTCCCGATATATGCAGCTTGAGCTTTGCAAAAGTCTTTCTGTCAGGCTCAAGTGCTGTAATATAAGAATAACTCCCGCCTGTATAATGAAGAAATTCATCTATCGTATCTCCCCGATATGCACCGAGATCAAGATAGCTCTCTTCTTTTCCGAGCCTGAGTATATCGGAAAATACCTCATCCTTGCCGCTGTAACAGCTTCTGAGATAATCAAGCCGACCGCTCAGCTTATATTTTATAATATTCTCATATACATATCGGGATTTTTCATCCGCAAGAAGATCATAGGCTCTTCCTATATCTTCAATATTTTCACAGTAAAATTCCTTTGTCCATACATTATCCCCATATACAGGTACATCCGCCGCAAGCACGGTATGACGCTCAGCTAAAGAAAAAATATGCTTCATTACATCAGTCAAAGACGTCCCGAAAGCTATTATGATTATAAACTCCTCATATTCTTTTTCAAAATCAGATATTCTCCGTACAATGAAATTATGGAAACTCTGACCCCTTACAAAATCATCGCTTGCCGCTATGCCGCATACAGTAATACCGCGGTGCTCAAGCTGTGAAATTACTTTATCAGCACCGTTTCCCATACCGTATATTATAACCGGTTTATCTGTATTTTTAAGATAATCGTAAATATCATTTTCGGGTATATTCAAATCATCACCATGCCCTTGAAATCATTTAATATACATGGAAATATCAAATGCCTTGACCGAGTGTGTAAGTGCGCCCACAGATATAATATCAACACCACTCTCGGCAACCGCTCTGAGTGTTTCGTCCGTTATACCGCCCGATGCCTCGAGAAGTGCCTTACCGTCTGTTATCTTAACAGCCTGCTTCATCATATCCGGACTCATATTATCAAGCATAATAATATCAGCCCCGACCTCCAGAGCTTCCCGAAGCTCATCAAGGTTCCTCGTTTCGACTTCAATTTTAGTCATATGACCTACTTTACTTCTGAGCTTTGTAACCGCCGCTGTTATCCCCCCTGCCGCATCTATATGATTATCCTTAAGCATTGCGGCATCGGAAAGATTATAGCGGTGGTTTTTTGCCCCTCCGCATATCACGGCATACTTTTGCAGAGGACGGAGTCCCGGTAAGGTTTTTCTTGTATCTGCAATAGATGCACCCGTTCCCTCAACTATTTTAACATATTTATTTGCCGCTGTTGCTATTCCGCTCATATGCTGTATAAGATTAAGCGCAGTCCTCTCTCCCTTAAGCAAGACAGAGGTTTTCCCGCTCAGCTTCATTATATCATCGCCGTATTTTACATTTTCTCCGTCATGTCTGATTATCTCAATTTCTATGCTTTCGTCAAGCATTGTAAATACTCTTGCAGCAATCTCAACTCCGCATACAATGCCGTCAGCCTTAGCCATAAGTCTGCCCTCGCCAAACTGATTTTCGGGGATAAGATAATCGGTTGTGACATCACAATAATTAATATCCTCCATAAGTGCAGTCTTTATTATATTATCAACATAAAACTTATTCAGTGTCATTTTTATTTAAAACCTCCTCAAGAACTATAACCGCAACAGTGGCAAGACTTCTCGCCTCAACGAAATCCCTGTCTATTTTATATCCGCCTTTGTTAAGATCGTCAAGTATCTCTCTTGCTCTTTTAAGTCCTTCGGGGACAAGCTCCGGTCGTGGAATTACAAAATGGCATTTCTGCATAATTTCCCTTATTTCCGTCCTGTATCCGTGCGGAAGCTTTTTTCCGCTAAGGTCATCCTTATTTTCAAAGTCCCCGAATGGTTCATTGCTTTCTGTTTCCATTTTTTTCAGAATATCATTTGCCGCTCTTCTTGAAAAAACAAGTGCTTCAAGCAATGAATTACTTGCAAGTCGGTTTGCACCGTGTACACCTGTATGTGAACATTCACCTGCGGCATAGAGTCTGTCTACGGTTGTTCTCGCATTAAGGTCAACATCAATACCGCCCATAAGATAATGCTGACACGGAAATACGGGTATCCAATCCTTTGTTATATCTATATTTTCCTTTAAGCAATTTTCATATATCATAGGGAATCGGTTCTTAATAAATTCCGGATCCTTATCAGTTATATCAAGATAGAATTTTTCGCTGTTCGTTGCCTTAGATTCGAGCATAATAGCATTGGATACAACATCCCTCGGAGCAAGATGACCTCTCGGATCATACTTTTCCGCAAAACGTTTTCCCTCGCAGTTAAGAAGGACAGCTCCCTCTCCCCTTACTGCTTCACTTATAAGGAATCTTTCCCTGTCATTTTCAGCCGCAAAAGCTGTAGGATGAAATTGTATCCAGCTAAGGTGCTTAATATCAGCTCCGAGCATATATGCAAGTGTTATTCCGTCTCCTGTTGCTATTGCCGAATTTGTCGTATACTGATATACTCTTCCTATACCGCCCGAAGCAAGAATACAATAATGTGCCGCAATAACCTCAGAGCTTCCGTCGGGGAAAATTATACCGGCAAAAAATCCGTTATTCGCCTTTTTGAGCTTATACAGCAACGTATTCTCGCATATTTCAACATTACTGCGTTTCTTTACCTGTTGTATAAGAGCGTCAACAATAGCTTTACCTGTTGAATCCTTATGGTGGACAATTCTGTGCCTTGAATGTCCTGCCTCAAGTGTTTTCTGCATAATGCCGTTCTCGTCAAGGTCGAAATCCACACCCATTTCCTTAATCCTGAGTACATCTCCCGGTCCCTCCGTAACGAGTACTTCAACGGCCTTGATATTATTCCTGTTTTTACCTGCCGTAAGCGTATCTGCAATATGCAGGTCATAAGAATCATTCTTTTTGTCAAGCACGGCTGCAACACCGCCCTGAGCAAGCGAGCTGTTGGAGAGTGTCAACTCCCTCTTGGAAATAAGCAGCACCCGTACACTTTCCGGAAACTGCAAAGCCGCATAAAGTCCGGCTGCCCCTGCACCGACAATAAGAACATCATATTCCTTGCTCATAATAATACCTCTTTTTCATCTCGATATTGCATATACGTTATTTTTATCCCAAAACCACCTATTTAATATAAGCCTTTGGTAAATCTGTACGAAAAATCCAATACTTATTTTATTGTAGCATATTTTACCTTGTTTTTAAATAGCTGATACATATTTTTTGAAATTCCCGTAAATTCTCAATAATAAATAAAAACAAAAACTTGATTTTATCGACAAAAAGGGATATAATTCTTTCTATACATCCATATTTTAAGAAAAACATAATCAGACTGAAGACCTTGAACAACTGATATTCGCCAATCACAACACCATATTCTGCCGCATATTTTATAGTTATAACGAAATAATATAAATCATTATTGACAATAGTCACTGCACAGGAAATCAAAATGGAGGTAAAAAATGGATTATATTAACAACACGATTGAACAGAAATATTCCGTTCAATTATTAAAAGAAATTTACAACAAAAATAGTGAAATTGAGTTATTCTGGAATCCCGACTACAATAATAACGGCAGACTATCAAATGGCTGCCTTTCACAATGGCATATGTGCAGCTTTGTTGTTGACGGAATTACATACAACTGTATGGAGCAATTTATGATGGCAGCAAAGGCAAAACTTTTCGGCGATGATGAGATATTAAAAGAAATCATGCAATCTGCTGAGCCAAAAGAAATAAAAGCCCTCGGCAGGGAAATTCACAATTTCAATAATACGCTATGGGACAGACAAAAATATACCATTGTCTACTGCGGAAACCTCGCAAAATTTTCCCAAAATAAAGAGTTAGGGAAATATCTCCTTTCAACCAAGGGCAAAATACTTGCGGAGGCAAGTCCTTTTGATAGTATATGGGGAATAAAAATGGGTGCAAAAACAAAAGGTGCGGATAATCCTGAAAACTGGCGAGGAAGTAACCTGCTCGGATGTGCACTTATGCAGGTAAGAGATGATCTTGAAAATGATAAATGAACGCCTCCTCTAAGACCGCCTATGAATTGTTTGATAACAAAACACTAAGATACTTTTTGAACACAAAATAAATTTATATGTATTGATAAAATATAGATTTATCCTGAAAATAAAATTATCTATGCCATATATTAGAAAAATCTGACAAACAATTGTAATTTTATAACACATTGATCGCACTTTTATGGGGAGGGGCGTTATGAGTAAATTAAAGAAAAAACATACCGAGGGCGGCGGCATCCGTCTTTTGAAGCACTGGAAAAAGGGTCTTTTTTCCGTAATTTTCAGCCGTCTGGGAATTATCCTTATACTTCTGTTTATACAGATATCACTTATTTTCCTTGTCTGGATGTACTTTGACGAAGTGATGGAGAGTCTTTCTCTGAACGGACGTGCCGTATATTATATAATTTCAATCACCTTTCTGGTTATAGCACTGTTGATATTATTTAACAGTCCCATGGACTCGGCAGCTAAACTTTCATGGATGCTTTTAATAGCCGTATTTCCGCTTTTCGGAACTATATTCTATATATGGACACAAGTTGAGATGGGACACCGATCAATAAAGCACAAACTTAATATACTTGAAAAAAAAGGGGTAAAAAGTCTAAAACAAAATACCGAGGTTTATAAAAAACTTTTGAATATTTCCCCCGAATCAGGTGCTCTTAGTAAATACCTTTTTGAAATAGGAAACGCACCCGTATATACGAATACGGAAACAAAATATTTTCCTATAGGAGAAGATAGTTTCCCGTATATGTGTGAAGCAATAGAAAAAGCTGAGAAATTTATATTTATTGAATACTTCATAATCGAAGAAGGTTATATGTGGGGTACAATACTTGAACTTCTTGCAAAAAAGGTCAAACAAGGAGTTGACGTTCGGGTTATGTATGACGGAACCTGTGAGTTTACTACTTTGCCATACTATTATCCGAAAAGACTTGAATCTCTCGGAATTAAATGTCAGATGTGGGAACCGATAAAACCGGTACTTACCTCGGCATATAATTACAGAGATCACAGAAAAATCCTCGTTACAGACGGTAAGACAGCATTTTCCGGCGGTGTAAACCTTGCAGATGAGTATATCAATCATATAGAAAGATTCGGTGTATGGAAAGATACATCTATTATGATAAAAGGAAGTGCAGTAGATAGCTTTACACTTATGTTTTTACAGATGTGGAATGTAAAAAGACATGATGATGAGGACTTTACCGCATTTATTAATCTGTATGACAGAAATATAAAGGCGGACGGTTTTATAATACCGTATTGCGACTCTCCCCTATCTGATCAGAAAATTGCCGAACGTGTGTATATGGATATCCTCTATACTGCAAAAAAATACGTATATATAATGACTCCGTACCTTGTGCTTGACGACGAACTAACAACGTCTTTGTGTTATGCTGCCCAACGTGGAGTTGATGTAAGGCTGATTCTTCCCGGGATACCGGATAAGAAGGCCATATGGGCATTATCGAAAAATCACTACAAAAGACTGCTCATGGACGGTGTTAAAGTATATGAATATACCCCCGGTTTTATTCATGCAAAGACTTTTCTTAGTGATGACAATAAAGCGGTAGTCGGCTCGATAAATCTTGATTACAGAAGCCTGTATCATCATTTTGAATGTGCGGCTTATATGCACGGTATTCAGTGTATTGAAGATATCAAAGATGATTTCAGCAAAACCTTTGCAGAATGTAAAGAAGTAACTTTTGAAACAATAAAAAAAGAAAAAGCGTTAATGAAAATGACAGGAGCAATATTAAAGCTTATTGCTCCGCTGCTTTAAAAAAACGGCTGCAGCGTCAGACTTACCCAAGCCCGGCACTGCAGCCATTTTGTATTTTTATTTAATTGATCTTTTCAAATCTCGGAACTTGTTTTCCGTCCACATCAACATACTGATAGAATATAGCGGCAGGTCTTGCCCACGTTTTTCCCTCTCCGCCAACTTCTCTATATACCACAAGCTCCTCGGAGGTTTCGCTGTCCTTCGCAAGACATATGAATTCATACTCTCCTCCCTTAAAATGACGGTATTTTCCGGGTTCTCCGACTTTTGGGAGAGGCTTGATAGAATCGGATACGGTATTCTCGGATATTTCCTCATTCACACACTGTTCTGCCGGCTCATTCTTTGTGATATAATCCGGATAATCTGGAGCATCGCCGTTTGTAAGAACAAGAACTCTTGTACCGTGTGCCGGTATATGTATACTTACGTGATTTCCATTTACATCATAAGCTGTCTTTCCGTCATACACATCATAAAGTTTTGTTCCGCCGTCTGTATTAAAATCAAGGTTAAAGTCACTGCCTGAAAGGTTTACGGCAATATATACGGTTTCATCTTCAAACTTACGCTTAAATACAAGCTGATCATTTCTTATGACCGTATTTTCAAAGCTGCCGTATTTGAGTGCTTTATATTTTCTCCTTATTGCACCAAGTCTGCATACATGACGGTACAAATCATTGTCCTCTATGTCCTCAACATTAATACACGGACGAAGCGGATAATCATAATCAGTATTATTCTTTTCTCCACGAATACCCCATTCACTTCCGTAATATACAGATGGTACGCCGGGCATAAAATATGCCATTGTATAACAATTCTTTACGTTATCAAATTCCTTGACAGTGCTTGCTACACGGTTCACATCATGATTATCAACAAAATTGTAGGTATAGATATTGTGATATATACCACCGTTACCAAACTGACGGTTAAGAGAATGTGCAATTTCAAAATAGTTGTGGTCATTATGCGAAGAATAAATTCCTTTATAACACTCGTAGTTTGTACATGAATCAAGAAGGTCCGGATTTGCAAGACGCGCATAATCTCCGTGTATAATTTCTCCCATAAGCCAGAACTCGGGATCTTTTGACTTACAGAAATTCTTGAGATCCCTGAGAAAATCCTGATCCATACAATATGCAACGTCAAGACGCAGACCGTCAATCTTGAATTTTTCCATCCACATACTTACGGCATCAAAAATATGTTTCTTAACATCGGGGTTTCTCAGGTTAAGCTTTACGAGGTCATAATTGCCCTCCCAGCCTTCATACCAGAAAGGATCTCCCCACGGACTGTTTCCGCCGAAATCTATTCTCTGAAACCATGAGCAATACGGTGAGTTCTGCTTTTTCTCCTGTATATCCTTAAATGCCCAGAAACCCCTTCCGACATGATTAAATACACCGTCAAGCACAACTTTTATTCCGTTCTCGTGCAGCTTTTCACAAATTTTAGCAAAGCTTTCGTTATCGCCAAGACGGTTATCTACATTATTGTAGTCGTTTGTGTCATATCCATGTGTTGTTGACATAAAAAGCGGTCCGAAATATATGGCATTGACATTCATTTCCTTAAGGTGAGGAATGAAGTCAACCACCTTATCAAGACGATATTCCTTTTTCCCGTCGTTTACTCTCGGTGCTCCTGCAAAACCCAGCGGGTAGATATGATAGAACACGGACTCGTTAACCCAATACATAATATTCTTTCCTTTCCATTTTAAAAAAAGTAAAATTAATCTCTTACTGCTTACCACAGCCTCACCATTATAGCATACTTTTACATAAACATCAAGTGGATTTTTGATTTTTTTGTTAAAAACAGCAAAAGCAATGAGGTCAAATAGTTTGTTTTCTACCAACTTACAGATTCTGACAAAGTTTCATCGGATTTATGTGTAACATATACAATCTACATACCGTCCCTTATCCGTTCTGAACTTATTTAATAAAATCGTCTAAAAAATACTCGGAACCGCAGATTGACCCACGGTTCCGATAGTATTATAATAAATGTGTTTATCAGGTGGTTTTCATACCGGCTTTTGCCTCAAATTCCGCAACCGTCATTTCTGCTTCATCTGCAGCTTGCGAAACCGTCAAAATTCCTTTTTTTACCAGACCCATGAGTGTTTTTATGAGTTTCGCTTCTCCTCTTGCTTCTCCTCTTGCTTCTCCTCTCGCTTCCCCTCTTGCCTCACACTCAGCGGCAAATGCAATATCATATTGTTCACGAAGTGCTTTTTCGTCAAATAATTCCGATAACATAGTCTCAACCTCCCTCTTATAAGTATTAATAAAACCGACAAGATACCCCTTTTTAAGACATAGCCTTATCGTTTCCCTGATGCATTCCAATTTGCTGCCATAAAGCTTTCTTTGCTTGTCATATACCTTGCTGAAACCTATATACTGTCCGTAAATTGTTTCCGTACCCGGCTCTACAAAAACCTTGACCCTTATATCAAGCGGTGCTGTACCGTCAAAATAGGTCTGATTAAGTGTTACCTCCTCCGGCACATCCTTCCCGCCCGTATATACAACATAAAATTCAGGTTTCGGAAGATGTACCCTTTTGGAAATGTGCTCGCTCTGCTTCGTTGCCTTAAGATAACGGCGATATGTTTCCGTTATATAAAAAAGCATACGCAAAGTTATATTTTCCGTCCATTTACTTTGTGCTTCAACCAGAAGTATATATTTTGACTTTTCCCCATCATTTACAATAAACCCCAGATCATTATATATGTCATTGATAAACACAGTTTGCAAAGTTTCAAGCTGTATATCGTCAACGGTAGTTTTACTGTCTTCAGGATGCAGTTCTCTATACAATTCAAGAATATTTTCCGGTTGGCTGAACAGTCGTGAAAACACGCTGTCTTTTGTTTTATACCTCGTCGTTCTGTCGTCCTCTAATTCCGCACCGGTCATTGGAATCACCTCATCTCTTAATTATATTATATAATCCAAACCCTTTTATGTCAATTACTTTCCATAAATCAAAGACATTTGATGCATAGCAAATTCCGGTTATTATTAACTATGATTCAACAGCCCCAACACTTAACAATGTTGAGGCTGTTTCGTTCTTATTAATCCGAGTTCTATGTTGAAACGTGCATATCGTCAAAAATCACAAGATTACAGTCAATAGTTATATTTCCGTTAAATAGGAGCAAACACCGACTACACGCTGCCTTATCCTTTCAAAACACTGAGAAGTACACCGGCTGCAACTGCCGAACCTATAACCCCGGCAACATTCGGTCCCATAGCGTGCATAAGAAGGAAGTTTCCGGGATTTTCCTCCTGTCCTACCTTCTGAGAAATACGTGCTGCCATAGGCACTGCCGATACACCCGCAGAACCGATAAGCGGATTTACCTTTCCGCCTGTCAACTTGTACATAATTTTACCGAAAAGCACTCCGCAGGCTGTTGCAAGACAGAATGCAAACAAACCGAGTCCTACTATTCCAAGAGTCTGCCATGAGAGAAATACCTGACCCGAAGCAGTGGCACCGACTGTGACACCGAGGAATATCGTTATAATATTCATAAGCTCATTCTGAGCCGTTTTGGAAATTCTTTCAACAACACCGCTTTCCCTGAAGAGGTTACCGAGCATAAGCATACCTACAAGCGGAGCCGCATCCGGAAGAAGTATTGCTACTATAACGACAACTATAATCGGGAAAAGAACCCTTTCAAGCTTTGATACAGGTCTGAGCTGTCCCATAACAACAGAACGTTCCTTTTTTGTTGTCAGAAGCCTCATTATAGGCGGCTGAATTATAGGAACAAGCGCCATATACGAATATGCCGCAACCGCAATCGGACCCAGAAGCTGCGGGGCGAGTGCAGTAGTGACATAAATAGCTGTCGGACCGTCCGCACCTCCTATGATTGCAATAGAGCCTGCCTCCTGGGGTGTAAAAATTCCCAAGGCAGTTGCTATTATAAAAGTAAGGAAAATACCTATCTGAGCCGCAGCACCAAGAATAAAGCTCTTCGGATTAGCTATAAGCGGACCGAAATCCGTCATGCAGCCTATGCCGAGGAATATAAGCGGAGGGTATATACCGAGCTTTACACCTTGATACAGGTAGTAGAACAATCCGCCGTTTTCCGTATAGTTATAATAAGTCTGTCCGTTTAATATCGTGGTTGTATATGATGCCGGATCTACACCCTTTTCAATCAACTGTGCTTCGGTCAGCATCTGAGTTTCGGGCATACCCATTATAGCAGGATACAAATTTACAAGACACATACCGAATGCAATCGGCAAAAGCAAAAGAGGTTCAAACTGTTTCTTTATTGCCAGGTACATAAGTGCAAAAGATATAAGCACCATGACATAGTTTTCCCATGACAGTTTGCTGAGTCCCGATTCGTTTATCAGGGTACATATTATCTGCCATAGCTGCTGTAATATTTCCATTTCTTA
>CANPXK010000076.1 GCA_947585965.1 uncultured Clostridia bacterium | reverse complement strand
ACTTATCCAGACCTGCTTGGAGTTATTTTACCATTTTCAAATTATTATTTGAAGTCGCTGGAGGATTGAGGGGATACTCTGCCGGTTTGTTTCCCGGTTTGGGCAGTTCGGTCAAAAGGATAGGTCAAATACCTGAAAACACTCATACCGTTAAACTCAGCAGACTCAATAATGCTACAGCATCGCACTGAAATTGACGAAAAGGGTTTTATAAACAGCTACATATTGTTTAATAATTACAGCAAAAACATCAGTTGCCAAAGGATTGATCGTTGCCCATTTTTCGTATTTCATCAAGCCACTGCATGATTTCGGAACGTGAGTACATATTATTTCCGTCCGAATCTTTTTTATGCTCATAATAGTGTAACAAATAGGCATATTCGTTGCTCAGACAAGTGGAAAATGTACTTTTATCATCAGTGTTGATTGATAAATTCATTTGAACATTTCGTGGATTTTTTGACAGACTATGGTCATATAAGGTTGAAATAGGGTGCTCGGAATAGTCATCGGCAATACTGATAAAAACATTGGAGGTCGGATTTGTTTCGATTCCGATTCCCGCTTCTGCAATCAGTCTTTTCATCTTTTCCTGAACAAGACATATTGCTTTGATGACATATTCGGGGAGAGTCTCTTCGATTATTTCCTCGCCTCTGTCTTTCACCCTGTCGGAAAAGTGATATAAATAGTACAGATAGTTTGCTTCAAAATTTCTTCTGGCTTTTTCCATATCAGTATGCGTATTACATATTCTGTATTCTTCTGAATAGTCACATTTTTTTAGCAAAAAACCGTTTTTATACAGTTCCGGATCATCACCTCTTAGCAAATAAGCTGAGTGATAGTGATACATATTAAACTCACATTTTTCTTTGTTGTATGTATGTCTGTCTTTAGGAAAATCCAGTAAACATGAATCCTTTGCTTCATCAAGAACCCTATCAACAAAATCGAGTTGAATATCATCAATGTATATTTTGTTAAAATGTATCCTAAACTGATTATTTAAGTATGAAAAAAACAGGGAATTATCTTCAAAGGATATATTGTTGTCGCTTACGAAGTAATATAGCCACATCACATTATCCAGAAATACTTGTCTGGGCATGGATACCGTATTATTATGTTTTGAGTAATATTTCATAGGCGGCATCCCCAACAAAGTAGCGTGACCAAGTCTCGAACCGGAACGAAGTCCGAGGAAATATACAGCTTCATAAATTGCTCTGAGTCCATCCACTATATCATAGTTGTCTTCAGCAACATGATATGTTGATTTGAGTTGACGCAGCTTCTTACCATCAGGGGTTTTATGCTCCGGCTCGTAATCCTGCAAATATCTGAATGTCAGACCAAATACCTCAGGTCTGCAATCAATCTCATGTGAACAAGCATCTATTCCTAATACTCTGCTTGAAATAGAATAATCGGCATATTCCCTCAATTCCGTAATTGACCGGGCACGGGTTTGAGTTTTGTTTCTTAGTTCATAATGTCTGCATACTCCTTGCTCAACCATAAAACTTTCTTTAGGAAAGTGAAGCGTATAAAAAAAGTTCTTGCTGCAATTCATCTTTCGTTTTGGATTTATTAGTTTTAATGCTTTATTTATTGCACCATCATATAATTTGATTGCTTCGGCAAGTTTCTGCCATGTCGTTTTGGGTGAAATACGCATTTCGATTCTGTGATATTTCATATCGTCACAAATACTGCATATTGCATCCGTTGCAAGACTTTCTTCACTCTGTGTAGTATCGAATATAAAATAATCTTTTCTGCCTTCATATTCGGAAAAGTTGTAGAAACCGACTCTGTTGTTGCTTTGCACGATCTCAGTTCTGAATCTTTGCTTCATCAGCAGATATAAAAGCAACAGCTTTCTCACACTTTCAAAACCTGCGGACTTTTCCATTATCATTTTCAATGAATAATATACAATACTTCGTTCACCCGAAAGGTCATAATACAGAGTATTTTTAGTGCATGATAAACTTTGAGCGTAATCCATATTTCCCGTGGTGTTAAACTGAATAATATAATCTTGAACTTTATTGATGGGAAAAGTACAGATGTCCTTTTCATCATTTGTTGAAAATACGGTATCTTCCAAGAGGTTAGATATATCATCAACTGTGTCTGTGACATATTCCGAAAAGTATGCTTCACAAATTATGCAGTATAGATACAAACGTATTACAGCAGCTTTTTTGCATATAAGTTCCAACGGATATTCATTTTCTTCGTTTGGATATTTTTTAAGGTTAGACTTCTTTATTTCGGCAAACATTTTGACGAATTTGGTATTATCCAAGTTATTCATCAAATAAACCCACGACATATAGTAATAAGGGGAAGAGCAACGCAGATGCATATGATTTTCCGAAATACCACTGTCACGCTGTAGCATCATTTTAATTTCTCGGTTATCATGTTCTACACAGTAAGACCAATCCATATGTTTTCGTCTATCGATAGATCTTCTTAAATCACTTTTTGCCACTGCTGCCGCTACAAAAGTTTCCTCATCAATTTCCTTTGTCAGCCTTCGCCAGATATCCGCATATTTATATCTGAAACAATATCTGCCCTCAAATCTTGTCAGCAGAGAATCCGCAAATTCAAACAAAACATCATAAAAATCCAAATCTGTTCTTTCAGAAAATGTTTTTTCCGCAAAATATCTGATAAACTTCTTTATTCTGTCATTGAGCTGCTGACTGTTATAATGCGGCAATACATCTATAACCATTTTTCTTATCTCATCTTCGGAAAATACACAAGGATCATTGTCTGCACAAAATGCCTTTATGCTTCTTCCGAAGTATACGGAATGAAAGAATATAGCAGATGATTCCAGTTTATTTCGATTCATCATTGTGTATCCACCTCCGAAATGGTAATTATTCCCGCTCTGCACCATTTTCCTGTGCAGTTGGAGTTCCTTTAGATTTATCCTGCACGGTAACACCATCTTTTTGCGTTTCGGAATATTCATTTTTTTTAGATTCTTCTTTATTGCACACGATTATACCATTACACAGGTATATTTCGGGTTTACTTGTTGTATCACCGATCTCATCATCCACATGATTTTCGGGTTCAAATTTTAATTTTATTCTTTTGTTTAAAACTTTATGATTGAACTTATATATTTCTCTACCGTTATTATTTATTTTGTCGACAAACAATTTTACAACAGGATTTGTTTCAAACTTGTGAGAAAAGCTTTTATCTCCGATTAAGTGATATTTTTCATCCTGTTCCTTCAGTCTGTAGATTATTTTTTGATAAAACTCGAATATTATTTCATCCGGATTACCTGTTGGCTCTTTAGTGACCTTTAAGTTATTGTCGCTTTTATATATCATATTTGATATGACCCTCTTAATGACATTATAGGACATATCTGTATGTTTCAAAAAGAAATCTGCAAAATTCAGATCATGTATTAATTCTTTTTGAACATCACAACAACGCACGTCAAATGCTTTACAATCAATTCCATATAACTTATTAAAAAAATCGCCGAGTGATATTTCTTCATTTAATAATTGTACTCTTGTCATATTGGTTTTTGCTTTATATATAAAGGAATTGATGATAAAAGCCGTGGGATCCATTTCAGCTTTTATAATATATTCGTTTTCATTTTCCTCAACATTTAACGGTTTACTTGTGTCAGATGAAATCAATGATAGTAAATACAATAGATTATTAATGAGATTATTAATGGCAGAATCATCACTATAATCTGATTTACTAATAATAATATCAACATTTTTTCCACCAAAGAGATCTTTGCACCATGTGCCTATTAAGCTATGTCCGAAGGCTTCACGTATGCGTATATAATTATCACGCTTATCATAACCAATATACGGATTGTTTCTTGCTTTTTCCAATTCTATGAAATTTGGCATGGAAAATGCAAAGGACGCCAACAGAAAGATAACTACTTTTCTATCAATGACATTAAGCCTCGTAGCCGAATACAGAACCCTGTACAAAGCACCAAAGCTGTATTTCTCTATCTTGTACCTATTCATTTCTTCTTCATAAAAATCCAAACCATACAGATTAACAATGCGTTCGCGGTTTTTATCGGCGCTTAAAAGCGTAAAATAGTAATCCCAAATAATTCTTCCGCGTCTTTCCATTGGGGAATCCAAAACTCGATTTACGAATTCCTCGATTTCAGCTGAAAAATTATTTTCGGGCAGCATTTTGAAATGCAGATAGTCAAGGAGAATTTTTCTGTTTTTATTACGACTTTGCTGAAATTTATCTTCATCATTTCTGTTCTCGTTATTTCTTCTTTTAAATTTATTTAAATTTTCCATATTATACAGAAGATAGAACATATCGCTTAAAGCACGCAAACTATCCGGCTGCATAAAGTGAAACTTAAAGCCTTTTATATCAAGATAAACCGATGTACGGTCTGCTAACATGATCATGATCATTTCTTTAGGAGTCAACAACATTTTTTCATTAGAATTGGCTTTTTCCTCAATTATCATCTTAAACAAGCTGCTCTCTTTCAAGCGTGGAAATATGATATTTGACAGGTTTTGATAATTATTATCATCCCCATATTCACCAAAGTCTACCTTGATGGGCGACATTTCTACATAATCTTTCTTTTTCCAAGAAGGCATAGTTATGCACATATCTGCCGGAATGATCTTTCTGACAAAATCGTATGTCTGATTTCTTGTCAAACGCATTTGCTGATCATGTTCCTCGGAGTCAGACTCTGAAATAGACACATTTGAGAAAAAATCTGCTTGTAAAGACGCATTGAGTATAAGTTTATTAAATGAAACAAGAACTATAACTTTCGGGATCATGAAATACTGATGAATGCATTGCATAATTTCCATGTGTTTATCATGTACCATGTCAATATCATCAATGCAAATAACAAGATAGTCTGCTTTCTTATTTTCTCTTATTTGACCGATTATTCCGGTGTACTTTCTGACAAGTTGGATAAACTCTTCTCTGACACTATGCTTATTTGAGATTTTTTCCATAAGACCATAGGGAGAAGCATTCTCGGTGTCCTCTTTTTTCTTCAAACTGGAGTAGTGGTTATAAACCTTGCATATCTCTTCACGAAGTTTCTTGATTTCACTTTCACTAACCGTACTGTCCCTTCTAATATATGATTTACCTGTCTCAAAGTCCAAGCTTGACAGCATTTTAGAAAGTACAGTTTCAAAAATATCATCATGTTTTGAAAGCATAGATGCGTCTGTGTATGGTATGGCATAAAAACCTCTGTTGATAAAGCTGAACTTTGCACTTTTGAAATAATCATCATTTTTAGGTTGAAAGTAATTTGTTACCAGCATTTCAAGAAAAGAAAGCATAGAGGATGTTTTTCCTGTACCGCGCCGACCAATGAAAGCTATGACATTCTGAAAGTCGTCAAGCTCTAATTCTGGTCTTAATTTCCCGGCATTTTTATTCAAGTAACTTTCGTAATTGGTGTTAGATTTATCAATCAAATCAACCAGCTTGAATGCCTGAATATAGATATCAGAAAAAAACGATGAAATGAAATTTTTAGGTATATCCTTACGAATCCCACGTGTATCAAACGTTTCAAATGGTATGAGTAACTCTCTTGATCTTTCATCTGACATTTTATGCGTCTCCTTTTCACTTGAACCTGATTAATTTAGCGTATATTAACATCAAAAATATTGTACCACAATATTTATCATTTTTCAACTTTTTTTGTTATATTTTTTGTAATAATTGTTATGTATTATTTTCATATTATCTATAGACTTATTTTATTAAACGCAAAAACAATGATTAAAAAAGTCAGGTACGATTTTCCTAATCACACCTGACTTTTTCTGTTATTCTTACATTTACACTCTCTATTATTACTCTCTCCGTTAGTAGTAAAACAGTAGTAATATTTATGTGTAACTGCAATGTCTTGAAACACTATGCCCCATTTCAGCGGATAGTAAATCTTACCCTCGACTTCTGCCGTGGCAGATGAACATAACCTTAATCATAAATCTTTCCTTTCTCAATCTGTCGTAAAATACCGTGTTTTGCGGAGTTTCACAGGGGGTATTCGTTCTTTGCTGCCGGTTTGACAGAATCGGGTGGAATTACAAAATCATGCCAATCGAATCAAAACACGCAAAATATAATTTTTGATCTTCATAATTTACCTGAAGCTTTCTGATTGTCCGCTTCGGTTATTACAACGATACACTATGGTAATATTCGTCAAAGTCCATCGGCAAAAATATCACCAAAGGTGAGGTATACAAATTTATCTGACAGGCTTTTCTATAACTCTTAGTGAATGTTCATAAAAATCAAGTATAGTGCGCTTACCGTAATTCCGATAGAATTAAATACTATTTCCGCAATTATAAATATCTTCAATGCCAACATTGCATATTTTTTCCACCCGTCGGTAAATCGTCCGAAAAGTTTTTTTCCGGATAAGACTATAAGCAAAATTATATAGCCGACAAGGAAAATCGAACACACTACAAGTGCTATCTTCATAACAACATCCAAAAGCATAAAAGTAAGTGCCAATGCCAACAACAGTAGCATTTGTAATCCCTCCGAACATCTCACAAAATAAAATAACAGAATGTGAAATCAATTTTTTACGGAAAATTCCTCTTTTACCGGAGCGATCGGCATTAAATTCCTTATCATTCCTTTCTGCTCTTCACTCAGAGCCGCAAATTCGGTATATTTTGGCTTTTCGTCATATTTAAGGGAAATGTTATCCTCATTTTTCCCTATTATTCCGCTCGTTGAATGTGAATAAATTGTTGAAAATAATATTTCTCCCATAAGTTTTTCCGCTTCCTTCATAATTTCTGCTCCTTTCATCTTCGTTTATTCTATCACACAATTTCCCGTTTGTCACCATATTGTGCGGAAAAAAGAAAAAATTGTCGGCTTAATACATCTCAAATTTTTATTGAAATAATTTATATATTTTTTATATATTTTTTACGGATTCAATTATTACTTTTTTATAGATCAACTCTATCGAATTATAATTCTTAGGCGGAAAATATATACCTGTAACGATTAAGTTTCCGGAGATTCATTCCTAGCATAATTCTGATTTCGGGTTTTGGCTTTAGAGTAAATACAGCCGCAAAAATTCTGTCGGTACAGGTTGTACTTTGCCGAAAGTTCTATGGAACGCTTATAGCCCCCGCGCTTTTTAAAGTCCGAGTATAAATACGGGATATTGTATTTTTCACTGACGTTTTTTCCTATATCATTCAGCACTGCGGAATCCTTTTGCGGTGATATGGAAAGAGTTGTGGTGAAATAGTCGTATCCCCGGGAAACAGCCTCTCTTGCCGTTTCCTCAATACGCAGAAGGTAGCATTTAAGGCACCTTGCCCCACGTTCCGGTTCATTTTCCAACCCCTTTGACATTTCATAAAACCGCTCCGGTTCGTATTTTCCCTCAATAAAGCCCACTTCCGGACACATTTCCGATATTAGTCTTTTCTGCTCTTTAACTCTGTGGAGATATTCGCTTTCGGGGGAAATATTAGGATTATAATAAAATATCGCAATACTGAAGTATTTATTGAGATATTCAAGGACATAGCTGCTGCATGGTGCGCAGCAGCTATGCAGAAGCAGTGGGGGACGTTTGCCCTCCATTGTTATTTCTTCAAGTGTCTTGTCAAGTATAAGCTGATAATTGATTTTCGGTTTTTGATTCATACTGCACCCCGCTTATATGAATTTCAGAATATCCTCCGGTATCTCGGCTATATAATCGGCTCCCTCCTGCATAAGCTCCTCCTTTGTACGGAAACCCCAGCATACGCCTATACTTTTAATGCCTGCGTTTTTCGCTGTTCGTATATCAACGTTGCTGTCGCCGATGTATATACATTCCTCTTTTTCTACCCCTGCATTCTCTATTATGGAAAGTGCTGCCGCCGGGTCGGGCTTTGCATTTACGCCGTCACGTTTTCCGCGGATATCGAAAAAACAATCCTTACCGAAAAGTGTTGTTACGATGTCATAAGTAAAATTGTCATTTTTGTTTGAATTTACGGCAAGCTTTATCCCGAGTCCTCCGAGCTTCACGACAAGCTCCCGGACACCGTCAAACGGGCGGGTGTTGTCGAGCTTATGAAGTTCATAATATGCACCGAAATCCTCAAGTATCGACTTTTTAAGCTCCGGGTCGGAATTTTCATCAAGTCCTGCGGCACGATCGGCAAGTACGGATATGCCGTTGCCTACCATATAACGATATTTTTCGGTAGGTCGTGGGGGAAAGCCGTGCTTTTGTATTGCATAATTCATTGAATCTGCCAAATCACGGAGTGAATCCGTAAGTGTACCGTCAAGATCAAATATGCAGAGTCTTGTTTTCATGTGTCCCTATCCTTTCTCTTTTTTCGGTTTTTTCCCGAAGGTCTGACATCGGATTTCTGTTTATTTGCAAGCTCGTTTTTACTTCCCTCGGGTAACGGTGCAAGGGGTAACTCTCTGCTTCGGAGGAAAAGTATGGCGGCAATTGTCAGAAGTATTATTATAACCGATATTATACAGAAAACTATAATATCGCCGACATTTGCAACCGAAATATCCGATCTGAGGTCTGCTTTTGAGCCTGCAAGCAGTACGGAATAGGAGCCGTTGTCATTTTTATCGGCATACACCGTTTCGTCCGAACCTCCATTCGTACGAATGAGAGATTTTGCAATCTCACCATCTCTTGTGACAAGTGTATAGTTTACGGGCGTATCCGTATTTTCTCCGACAAGAACGGATGAAAGGTCAACAGAGTCTTCTATATGCTTTGTTGTTCTGAGGGTCATAAAGGGAACGTAGGAGGAGAATGTGATAAGATTTCCGTCACCGAAAATTTTTGATATTTTTGAGTTAAGCTCGGCAGGTGTTCCCGTAAAATCTATTGCACAGGCTGCAATCTTATCCTTGGAGGTCTGTGTTGTCTGTATGCCGAGGTTTTCAAAATATGACGCGGTATAATTTGATGCCTCAAAGCCGTTATCACTTATATCGTAGGAAAATGTAAATGACTTTTGTATATTGTCATTATCAAGTGGAGTAAGGGTTATATCAATCATCTTTGGAACATATTGTTTGCCGTCATTGATACGCACTGTAAGAGAGGGTTGTTTTACCGATATTCCCACAACTCTGCCGGGGTCGTTGTCCGCTGTGAATTTGGAAGCGTTGCTCCATTCAAGACCGGAATAAACAAGACATGAATCGAGTTCGGATTTATCTGAGGTTGTATAGGTGTATTCGACAGGCACTTCTTTATTGCCGTCACTGACGTAGCTTGAAAAATCAAGCGTTTCCGTAAATGAATTCTGATATGCAAGCGGAGAGGAGCCTTCGTCCTTATCAATATAAGCCGTATCCCCGTATACAGAGGAAAACAGACGGTTTGTATAGCCCTCAAGCTGCTTCAGAGTTATATCTGTGAAGCCCGCTGTGTATGTATATTCCCCGTTTTCTATCTGCCATGCGGTTGAGGCTGTGCTGTCCGTTACAGATGAAAAATACTCCGATATCTTATCTCCGAGGGAATCAAAGGTATTCTGAGATATTGTAAAGACAAATGTGCGGTCAAAGGTGGTTTTTTTATTTACTGTGGAAATTTTTATTGATTTTATCGGGTGTCCGCTTAGCTTATTTACCGAGATGACGGGGGTCGTGGTTACGGTTTCGGAATTGAAGCTTACAGAGGTCGTGCTTTCCTCCGAGGGGATATCATAATCATAAATCTGCTCGGCATGGGCGGCATTGGTGAGCCAACCAAGAAGCTGTGAGCTTTCAAAGGATTCCTCTATACGCCAGCCCTGAGTCAGGGGGGTGTCGGGATTTGCAAAGGTGACAGAGGGACGTGTGCCGAGTATATCCGTAAGTTTGGACATATAGTCGGAAAAGGATGAAAAAGATAATGTGAAGGTGTAGGATAGGCTGCCCGATGATTTATCAAGTGAATGTGCAAGAGATGACGGGCAGGAGCTTTGTATGAGTCTGTCGAGATTTTCCGCTTTGTCCGAGGAAGGAGATATGGCGGAGACAGGATAGGTTACGGTAAATGTACGGGTTCCCGCAAAGTTCGGAGAAAACGTAAGGGTCGTTTTATAATTGACCTTATCCGGTTCCGATTGCGAGCAGGAACAGAAAATCACCAATGCCATTGTGCAAAGTAGAAATATTATTGACTTTTTTATAAGATTCAGATTTTTCAATTATATCACTCCTCAGAACGTAAACTTTTAAGAATATTTTACTATTTTTCTCCCGTAATGTAAAGAGTTTTTTGAATTATGGGAGCGTATGTAATTTTCACCTGACGGGAGAAAACGGATAAGGCTATGAATAATGAACAATTAAAAGCAAAAATTTTATAAGTGTTGGTTATAATTTTATCTTGATTTTGCATACTGTTTGGATTTATTATATATAGGAGTGGATTTTTTGTCGTATGAAAGCGAAAATTTATAATATTTCAGGAGAAGAAGTAGATCGGATGAAATACATACATATACCAAGGATACTCAAAATAGATTTTGATAAGCCCGTTCCGTTCAGACAGCAGATTGCGGTAACGTTTACGGTGCTTATTGTTTCCTGCCTGCTGTTTACAGTTGTATATTTTCAGCAGCTTTTGTCGGGAAATATTGCGACGGCAACAGAGCGGGAAACAAAAACCGAAGCTTCAGGATCGGAGGTTCCGGCAGGTGCTGAGGAAAGCACCGTTACCTCTTCCAAACCGGACGGTGCACAGCAGAGTGATTCATCGGAAAAGAGTGTAGTTTCGGATGTTTCGGAGGCGGATGCGGAAATACTCGGCAGTATGACAAGCGTTTCAAAATCCTATGATGATATACATTACGGTGAGCTTGTTCTTGTAAATAAAGACTATTCATGTCATTCAGACGGTGAAAACGTAGAATCCATATTTGAAACAAAATCCGATAGCTATGTTGTAACAGACAGATATGTAAGTCTGGACACTTCCATTATTGAATATGTCAATTCCATGCTCGATGATTTTTATGAAATTTACGGTGAAACGGACATAATGATTGCGTGCGGATACCGCAGCTATGATACACAGGTAGGTCTTTTCAATGAAGAGATTAACAGCGTAGGAACGCAGGCGGCGGAGCAATGGGTGGCTCCTCCGGGATACAGTGAGCATCAGACCGGATATGTCTTTGATCTCGATCTGAATGTTGACGGCGGCAACGGAATAGATTACAGCGGAGAGGGAAATTATGCGTGGATAAATGAACACTGCTCCGATTACGGCTTCATTATAAGGTATCCTGCCGGTAAGGAGGATATAACAGGCTATTCTGCGGAGCCGTGGCATTTCAGATATGTGGGTATTCCCCATGCACAGTATATTTCCGATAACAATATAACGCTTGAGGAATATTTTGATATCATATATAAACATAAAGCGGATAATCCCGCACTTATGGAGGATCACAGCGGATGCCGCTGGTGTGTATATTTTGTTGAGGCGGACGAGGCCCAGGATACACGTATACCTGTACCGGAAAATTACGATTACAGCATATCCGGAGATAATTGCGGCGGTTTCATTGTTACAGTGAAGCTTGGATGATAATTATCGGTATGCGGGCAGTGTCGGAAAAAAGCATAAAAATAATTTTGTTGTTGCAAAAAAGTTGGAAATATAGTATAATATGGACTGCAGGGCGGATTATGTCGGCAGTATTGTGTGAGGTGATGCCGAGTGGACGGCAATACAATAGGCTTGATTATAGCCGGTGTACTTTTTGCCGCACCTGTTGCAATTGTTGTGGGTGTTGTGCTTGTCATAAGACGGAAAATAAAAAGGTTTGAAAAGGACAGCGGTCTTGACCTGAGTATGGGTAATTTTATCAGGGATCTCAAAGAAACGGATAGTGCGGACAGTAATCCGGCATCGCTCAACGGAATGGATAAGATATATCTGCCCAAAATACATGAGGAATTCCCCGATTTTCAGCTTGCATCGGTTATACCTCAGGTGGAAACCGTTATAAAGGAGTATCTCAATTCCATTGAAAATAAGGATACTTCCTCTCTGAAAAAGCTTACGATATCCCCGTCACTTGTTGACAGGGCGGAAAGCATAATCGAAGACCTGAGGTCAAGAGAGTTAAATGTGTATTATGATAATGTGGTAATACACCGTACCGTTATAAGTGAATATGTTCACGAAAGCGGAATGGTTATTATAAGATTC
>CANPXK010000075.1 GCA_947585965.1 uncultured Clostridia bacterium | reverse complement strand
GGCTCATCACTCGGTTCTTCGCTTGGCTCATCACTCGGTTCTTCGCTTGGCTCATCACTTGGTTCGTCGTCAGGATTCTTTATAAGTATTGCTGTAAATTCAATGTTACTGTCAGGCATTATGGCAACAATATCGGGAGTGCTCCTATCAATATTATCAACACTCACATTGCATTCCCAATGTGAAAAACTATATCCCTCAGGAACGACCGCAGAAATATAAACCCATTCCCCACAGGCGGCAGTTTCTGATGAAGCCACACCTTGATTAACTACAATTTTATGTTTTAAAGTTTCTCCCTTATCTGTAATTGAAGGAGCTTGTTTAGTATCATCAACAAATACCTCATCATCAGATAAATTAATATTTTGTGTCAAACTTGTATTGGGTATCAGAACTTTGTTATTATAGACGCTTTCCTTTGTTACGGTATAGTTTTTGTCATATTCAGTATAAGAATAGTCTATATTTACTCCATTATTTGATGTTACCGAAACATCATAATCTTCACCGTTCAGTAAAATTGAAATCATATCATCATCGGAAATTACCTGTACTTCAGAACTCTTAATGACACCGTTTTCAACCGATAAAACAGTCTTACCGTTTTTAGATACTGTAACATTCAAATCACCTATATCTTGATTTGACGATATCGGCATAACCGAGCGTACAGTATATGTTTTAAATGGATTATCATCCGGCCGTCCATTATTCCTTATATCTATTCGTTTATTAAAAAACGGTTCGGTTATAGGGAACTCTACCACCCTAGTACCCTCATAATCTCCCATACCGGTAATCGTTATCTTTCCGAGTCCCGGTTCGGTATTATCGCTGTATGAGATTGTATAGTCAACCCCCTCTTCGATTTTGTTGCCATTCATCAAAACGGTAGTTACAGGTACAATAGGCTTACCTGTGTAATCAAATGTTAAACCATTTAAGCGTACAGCAGCGTGTTCTATGTTTTTCCACCAATACAGATCGATTTTCTTAGCAAGCTCCTCAAATAACTCGGGATAATCATCCTCTAAAAAGAAACACCAAGAACGTTGCAGGCACTTATAGTCCACAGTTATATATTCTATCACGTTATTTGTCATTTGTTTAAATTCTTTAATTTCATCTTCGCTTTTTTTGTTAAGCAGCTTTATAACTCGTGCATTCTTACAAGTCTTATAAAAGTCAAAATTATAGTTGTAGCTTAAAATCAACGAATCAAATATAAAATCAACAGACGAAATATATGCATTTGCATTATCCTCTGATCTGTTATTTTTATAATCTTGTGCAAGCTTTAATGATGTTTTATTAATGAGCTCCCTAACTTCACAAAGGCACTGAAGTTCATAATACTTTCCTATTTCTTCGTCAGTAGAAAAGGCAAAATTAATTAAAGATATGCCTAAAGCCAATTCAGCCTTCAAGCATGCGATATACGGATGGCTTTTACAAATACAACTCCACATTTCGTCAACCAGCATATCTTCTGTCCATGAAGCAACCAGTAATTCTCCCTTTTCTATATTCACAAGCAATTGACCAAACTTATCATTACAAGCAAAAATAATATCAGCCAATGCAGCTTTTAGAAAAGAATTCTCTGTTTGCTCGTACATGGATTCAAGGACGGAAACAATAGATTTATCAATTTCCTGTATAGCCAAATACTTGCTGCTGGTTTCATAGAAGCTATATAGATCATCAGCGTAATCAAAAATATTAACAACAACATCTATACTTTCAAAAGCATCTGATATTTCAGAAACATCAACTTGTTTCTGCAAAAACGATTTAATAGTACTCTTTTGATCTTTGGTCAGCTTTTTAGTAGTATCAGAACCCAATTTCAATCCATCAATACCGTTAATTAATTTTGTAAATTTTTTCACGAGAGAATAGTTTTCTTTAATATTTGTTTCTTTGACATGATCCAAAAAACTCCCCACAGTTCCGTTTTCAAACTGAGCACTCAACAATGACAGTAATATTGCCTCATAATATTGTTTCTTTTCTATCATTTTGTCGGTTATTTTGCTTGGATCATTGACTAAATTCATTAACTCCCAACCATGCACGCCATTTTGGAATTCTTTATCACTGTTGAGAGTATTAACAACTCTGAAACACATATCGTTTGAAAGATCCATCTTATATTCAATACCTTTATTAAAGCTCCCTTCTTCGTCCATCCACATATCGGCAATGTACATTGGCAAATTAAAATTTAGATTATCAAAAGTAAAACTGTCATAAGCTTTTTCGAGAGCTCGCCTTTTTTCTTCATCAGTTGAGTAATTTTTCCAATCATCTATGCTTATAGATTCTGAACCCATGTGAATATCAATACAATTATCTATCATTTTTTCGTTAATCGAATCATATTCACTTTTGGAAATTTCGTTAGCATTACTATGACCGTCATAATACTTAACTACACCATAATTATCGATGCTACTTTCAGACGAATAACACTTTTCTTCAACAACTTTTCCATCAAAAGATAATTCATAATTACTATATGCATAGTACGTCATCCCTGACTGTTCGTCTCTCCCCAGTAATTTATATTTTTGATTATTTTTATCATAATAGCCTCTTAAAGAACCGCCAAATCCTCCATCAGCTTTACATATTTTACCATCAGAATAAAAAAATACATAATTAGCTACGTATCTCATAGAACCTGTTCCTGGATAAGACATAACAAGCTCCAAATTTCCATCAAAATTCAGATCAAGAAAACTTATATAAAAATTAAAGTTAGGATCATACCAGCCATCCCTAATCCATGTGCCTTCACTGTTTATCATAGCATCAATGATGCTATCTTTGTAGCTACTTACAGCACTCGAAGAAAGTGGAGCGATTGTGAATACGCTAATATTAATTATTGCAATGAGTAATACTGATATGATTTTCTTGCTTATTTTTAACATAGATCTTCCTCCTAAAATTTTACATTACTAAAGTTTAAAATATACTGTTCAAAATAGATTTCTGAATTTCCTGATATTGCTTATTCAGAAACTTCAAATGTTAGCGTATCAAGTACACCATTAACAGTAAAGTTTTGGGAACTGTGCCGTTTTCACAGCATAAGCCGCAAATACCTGATGTAAGATTATCACTATGAGTTACGCCTGACAACAAACCCCTGCTCTTAACTTAGCCGTGACGATTCCAATTGCCTTACCAAATCCAATCCCACACACCTTTTTACCTATGTGTTTTAATCGAAGCATTTCAATCTCCTCCAAAAATAAAATATCAAACCATAGACCATTATCCATCAGGATAAACATCCTTATAGAACAATTCATAACCGCCGAGATTAATATAACTTCCCTTGGCGTCGGTTTCAATGTCTATTTCCCTCACCACTCCACTATCGGGAAGCAATCTTATTTTTTTGTCACCAACAGCTTCCCATCTTCCTGACGGCTCGGTGCGATTGACCATTGTATAACGTCCATCTGAATATAAAACAAGACTTACGCCATATTGATTAACCCATTTACTCACTATATCTGTCTTTTTTACTGTAATCGGATTTTGTACGAGGACAGGATAATTAATTTTACCTATGATAACAAAAAATACAATAATATTTGCTATACACAGAGCGATATACAGCCAAGCACCAACTGTTAAACCTGCCTCCACACCCATTTGATTTTGATTTATAACATATGCAGAAGCAAAAATGATATATAAAATACACAGCAGTGTAGAGATTATACCTATCACAGCACCGCTTTTTTTCCTCTTCTCAACCTTGCTTCGATTTGATAAAGACATAACTATAGCAATCAGAGTTAAAGCTACCCACACCAAAAGTTCTGCACCACCGAGTAACCTGCCTAACGAAACACTTGTTGACGCTAAATCTAATGCATTAATATAAAAAGAAGGTACAGAATACATAAATACCATTTGAATAAACAGCATACCTATACCAACCAAATATAACACTTTGATTTTGTTATGTGTCTCTGCTATTTTCTGCTTGCGAATATTTTCTTGTTTTTCTATATCCCTGCACTTATCGCACAACCCTGCGATATCACCCGTTTCAACACCACATTGTGGACAATACATAGATTTTCCCCCTTCAAGCACCTTCTATCCCATAGACTGCATTTCATTGTAACAGGAATCACATATTTCAATATCTTGACCTAAAACTGTTACCTTATGCCCTGCTTCGTTCACTTCTTTGCCGCATATACCACATTTAAACGTATGTGTACAGCCCGCAAATACTATCGCACACAAAACTACTGAAATAACAAGAACAGACAAATAACTAACTTTACTTTTCATTATGTCATCCCCCTAAAATAATACTGTAAGCCAATTATAACACAACTCCGAGTTGTTGTCAACAACAACCTAAATTATTTTTATTTGACATCCTAAAGGTGTTATTATCTATATTAAGGGGGAACAGACATGGTACAAAACCTAAAATTATTAAGAACAAAAAATAAACTCAGCCAACAACAATTAGCCGATATAATAGGCGTAACGCAGCAGTCGATAAATAAATATGAAAACCATAAAATCGAGCCGGATATACAAACCCTTATAAAATTAGCGGAATATTTCAACACCTCTGTGGATTATCTTGTGGGGCATACTGACATAGATCATGTTATAGAGTCCATAGTCCGGTATGACCTTAATCAGGACGAGGCGATACTGATTGATAAGTACCGCAGGTTGTCAAAAAAACAGAAAAATGTTGTTTCAATCCTTACGGACAGCTACTTTGACTGAGTCTTTTCATAGCGGCGGTTCGTTGGAATGTAAAAAATCCCCGAAGCCTGCCTCCTGCTTCGGGGATTTAATTATGTGCCCTGATTAATCATCATAGTCCGAATCGTGCTCAAGTATCTTTCCGGATACAGCATCAATCTTATACTCATATTCGGTTCTTCCGCTTACAAACTCTATCTCATACTCGTATCTGCCGTCATCCCTGTCAAGCTCGGATTTCGTAAACCTTACATCAGATTCCGACAATCCCGCATGAGACAAAGCAATCTGCTTTGCCTTGTCAATACCGATATAATCACTATTGCCGGTATTTCCGCTCGGTTTTGATGACTGCTGTGTCTTTAATGTTTCAATATCTTTTTCGATTATATTACCGTTGTTGGCATTGATTTCATAATCATACTTCTTATCAGATGTGCGGAATTCAATATCATACTTCGGCGTGCGGTCGTCACTGTCAAGACTTGTTTTTGTAAATGTAGCATCCGAAGCCGATACATTCGCATCACTCAGTGCTATCTGCTTTGCTTTATCAAGTCCTATATAATTGCTATTGCTTGTATTTCCGCTCGGTTTTGAAGTCTGTTGTGTCCTTATGGTCTCAATGTCCTTTTCGATTATATTACCGTTGGTGGCATTGATTTCATAATCATACTTTTTATCCGATGTGCGGAATTCAATATCATATTTCGGCGTGCGGTCGTCACTGTCAAGACTTGTTTTTGTAAATGTAGCATCCGAAGCCGATACATTCGCATCACTCAGTGCTATCTGCTTTGCTTTATCAAGACCTATATAATTGCTATTGCCGGTATTTCCGCTCGGTTTTGAAGTCTGCTGTGTTCTTATGGTTTCAATGTCCTTTTCGATTATATTACCGTTGGCGGCATTGATTTCATAATCATACTTCTTATCCGATGTGCGGAATTCAATATCATACTTTGGCGTGCGGTCGTCACTGTCAAGACTTGTTTTTGTAAATGTAGCATCCGAAGCCGATACATTCGCATCATTCAGTGCTATCTGCTTTGCTTTATCAACACCAATGTAATCACCACTCGGCGTTGTAGTTTGCTGTGTCGTCAGCGTTTTTATATCCTTCTCAACAATACTTCCGCTCAAAGCATCAATCTCATAATCATACTTTTTATCTTTGGTCTGAAATTCAATATCGTATGACGGAGTGCTGTCGTCACTGTCAAGCCTTGTTTTTGTAAATGTTACATCGGACGAAGTAACATTGGCATCACTCAGTGCCGTTTCCTTTGCACTCTCAAGTCCGATATACTGTTCGGCACCTGAATTTTCGGATGTACCCGAGTTCGGAATGAAGCTTAACATTCTGATATCCATTTCAATAATACTTCCGTCAACAGCACCTATCTCATATTCATATTTCTTATCGGATGCAGTGAACTCTATATCATATACCTTTATACCGCTATCAGTGTCAAGCTCTGATTTCGTAAATTTTACATCTGCGGAGGAAAGCTTGGCATCCTTAAGGGCAATTTCCTTTGCTTTGTCAACACCGATATATTGTTCTGCACTGCTTTCGCCGGAAATCGAGGACTGCGGAATGGTCAGAGAACGAACATCCCTTTCGATTATACTTCCGTCCGAGGCATTAACTTCATACTCATACTTCTTGTCAGCCGTGCTGAATACAATATCATACACCTGAGCATTGTCATCCACGTCCTGTTCTGTCTTTGCAAACGAGACATCCGACTCATTTAATCCGGCATCCGCAAGAGCTGCTTTCTTTGCATCGTCAAGAGTTACAGAATTTCCCTCGGATGATACGTCACTTTTATCAGCAGAAGCAACAGAGCCGTTTTTATCGGGCGAGCCTGCATCAGCCCCGTTTTTATTTATATCATCAGTAGCAACGGAATTATTTCCGTCTTTATTCGATAAATTATGCGACACCGCAACACCGATAACTATACCCGATGCAATAAGCGCAACAGCAATGCAGCTCAGTGAAATAAACGCCTTTTTACTTAATCCAAATAATGTTTTCATTCTAATATCCCTCCTACAAGTCAGTTTATTCCAATAATATTATATATCTTAACTAATTTTTTAAACTAATTTTTTAAAAAAGGAGTCGACCAGAAATACTGATCGACCCCTTTATTTTATAAAACGTGGTTATATTAGATTTTTCCATAACACAGCTGTAATTATTATTGCAATCCTGAATAACAACCGAGGTACATTGACCTCAGAACCGACACGCAATAACCGCAAAAATAAAATCTACAGCTATATGTGCTCAGGAGCATTCTACTGTTCACCACAAAGGGAGCATCAGCCCTCGTTAATTGCAGCCTGTGCAGCAGCAAGACGTGCAATCGGAACTCTGAACGGTGAGCAGGATACATAATCAAGACCGATCTTATGGCAGAACTCAACAGATGAAGGATCACCGCCATGTTCACCGCAAATACCGCAGTGAAGCTCAGGACGTGTTTCCTTACCAAGCTTGATAGCCATTTTCATAAGTGAGCCTACACCAACCTGATCGAGCTTTGCAAACGGATCATTCTCAAAGATCTTAGCATCATAATATGCCTCAAGGAATTTACCTGAGTCATCACGGCTGAAGCCGAATGTCATCTGAGTAAGATCGTTTGTACCGAAGCAGAAGAACTCAGCTTCCTTTGCAATCTCGTCAGCCGTAAGTGCAGCACGAGGAATCTCAATCATTGTACCTACTTCATATTTCATATCAACACCGGCAGCAGCTATCTCTGCATCAGCAGTTTCAACAACTACCTTCTTAACATACTTAAGCTCTTTAACTTCTCCAACAAGCGGAATCATGATCTCAGGCTCGATTGTCCAATCCGGATGTGCCTTCTTAACATTGATTGCAGCACGGATTACAGCAGATGTCTGCATCTTTGCAATTTCGGGATATGTAACTGCAAGACGGCATCCACGGTGACCCATCATCGGGTTAAACTCATGGAGAGAATCAATTATAGCCTTGATCTGCTCAACAGTCTTACCCTGTGCGTCAGCAAGCTTCTTAATATCTTCTTCCTCAGTCGGAACGAACTCATGAAGCGGCGGATCGAGGAAACGGATAGTTACGGGGTTACCCTCAAGAGCCTCATAAAGCTTCTCAAAATCGCCCTGCTGAACTGGGAGTATCTTAGCAAGAGCAGCTTCTCTTTCTTCAACCGTATCTGCACAAATCATCTCTCTGAATGCTTCTATTCTGTCGCCCTCAAAGAACATATGCTCTGTACGGCAAAGACCTATACCCTCTGCACCAAGCTCACGAGCTTTCTTAGCATCAGTCGGTGTATCAGCGTTTGTTCTTACCTTAAGCCTTCTGTACTTATCAGCCCAAGCCATTATTCTTCCGAACTCGCCTGCAATCTTAGCGTCAACTGTCGGGATAGCACCGTCATAGATGTTACCTGTTGAACCGTCGAAGGAGATAACATCACCCTCATGATATTCCTTGCCGCCGAGTGTGAATACCTTATTTTCCTCATCCATAACGATAGCGGAGCAGCCGGATACGCAGCATGAACCCATACCGCGGGCAACAACGGCAGCGTGTGATGTCATACCGCCACGAACCGTAAGGATACCCTGAGCAGCCTTCATACCCTCGATATCCTCAGGTGAAGTTTCGAGACGAACAAGAACAACCTTCTTGCCCGCATCAGCCCATGTCTTAGCATCATCAGCAGTAAATACGATCTGACCGCTTGCAGCACCCGGAGCAGCACCAAGTCCCTTACCGATAGGTGCAGCAGACTTAATAGCAGCAGCATCAAACTGCGGGTGGAGAAGTGTATCAAGGTTACGGGGATCGATCATAGCAACTGCTTCCTTCTCGGTTCTCATACCCTCGTCAACGAGATCACAAGCAATCTTAAGAGCAGCCTGCGCTGTTCTCTTACCGTTTCTTGTCTGGAGCATATAGAGCTTACCGTGTTCAACAGTGAACTCCATATCCTGCATATCTCTGTAATGATCCTCAAGAGTTTTGCAAACCTGTGTAAACTGAGCAAAAGCCTCCGGGAACTTCTGTTCCATTTCCGTAATCTTCATAGGTGTACGAACGCCTGCAACAACGTCCTCACCCTGTGCATTTGTAAGGAACTCACCGAAAAGACCCTTTGCACCTGTTGCCGGGTCACGTGTAAATGCAACGCCTGTACCGCAGTCGTCACCCATATTACCGAATGCCATTGACTGTACGTTTACAGCTGTACCCCATGAATACGGAATATCGTTATCACGACGATATACGTTAGCTCTCGGGTTATCCCATGAGCGGAACACTGCCTTTATAGCTTCCATAAGCTGAACCTTCGGGTCTGACGGGAAGTCCTCGCCAATCTTCTCCTTATATTCAGCCTTGAACTGCTCAGCAAGCTCTTTAAGGTCGTCAGCGTTAAGATCAACATCCTGAGTTACGCCCTTCTTCTCCTTCATAGCATCAATGAGCTGCTCAAAATATTTCTTGCCGACTTCCATAACGACATCGGAGAACATCTGAATAAATCTTCTGTAGCAGTCATAAGCCCAACGACGGTTGCCTGATTTCTCAGCGAGAACCTCAACAACTTCCTCGTTAAGACCAAGGTTAAGAATTGTATCCATCATACCCGGCATGGAAGCACGAGCACCCGAACGAACGGAAACGAGGAGAGGATTCTCCTTATCACCGAATTTCTTGCCGGTGATTTCTTCCATCTTATCGATGTACTCCATAATCTGTGCCTGAATTTCATCATTGATTTTTCTGCCGTCCTCATAATACTGAGTACAAGCCTCTGTTGTAATAGTAAAGCCCTGTGGAACAGGAAGACCGATATTGGTCATTTCAGCAAGGTTAGCACCCTTACCGCCGAGAAGCTCACGCATTGAAGCGTCACCCTCTGTGAACAAGTAGACCCATTTTCTTGCCATTGGAATTACCTCCTGAAAATTATTTTATCGACTTTGGTCGGTTGACAATATTATAACATAATTCTTTATCAAATTCCATTGGTTTTTGTAAAAAAGTTTGCTTTTTTTTAAAAAAATCCATATTTTTTTCCAAATTATGCCCAAACATTGAAAACGCCAATGTCAACTAAGCAAAATTACGATTCACACCCGAAAAAGGTATGTTACGGCTCCTAACGTGAGCCTTTGTATTTATCGAGGGCATTTTTCGCCCATTGTCTGCCTATATTAAGAAATCCCTGTTGTTTTTCATCCCCCGCAAATTTTTTCTTCACCATCTCAAGGGAATGTTTGTACACCTCAAGTCTTGCGGACTGTATATATGAGCGTTTATCCCCGCCGACAAAGAACTGAAAGCTTATTGTATTTTGCTCCTCGTTCATATCGGTAAAATATCCGGAATAAACCGTATGTCCGGTTTCCTTTGAAACGATCTCGGAAACAGCAAGTTTTGTCAGCTCCAAAGCAAGGTCATTTATTCCTCTCTCAAAAACAATTATTTTTTCCTTCATTGAATTTATATCAGGTACTATTCGTTTTCTGATATCGGATAATCCGGCAAATTCAGCTTCAAGCTTTGCATCAACCACCTTTTGTCTTTCGACCTGAGGTATATAGTAGACCATAAACTTACGCTCGACATCATTATACAGAAACGGGTGCTGATATTTTGAACTGAAGCCGCATTTCTTACATTTCCAACGGAAAATACTCTCTGAAAAAACAACATTCCTCAAATCGGAATCCTCGGTTGTATTACCGCTTATCACTATGTCGGTTGAGGTTTGCTGGTTACATTTCGGGCAAACCACATATTTTGATACACTTCGGGGCATTATATCACCTGCCTTGACCTTATATAAATCCACGACCCTATTATAACATATTTAATCTGATTTGTCACAGAATTTTCTAAAAAAAATCAAAAAAATTACCCTGTGGTATAAAACTACACCGACAGGGTAATATCACATTAATTAAATAAGCTCAATAACTGCCATTTCCGCAGCGTCGCCGCGACGGGGACCGATCTTTGTTATCCTTGTATATCCGCCGTTTCTGTCGGAATACTTAGGTGCAATCTCGGTAAATAGCTTTTTGACAACATCCTCCTTGGTGATGAAAGCCAAAGCTGTACGCTTGTTGCTCAGGTTCTCAACCTTAGCGAGCGTAATAAATTTTTCGGTGAGGGAACTGACTTCCTTTGCACGTGAAACGGTAGTTTCGATCTTGCCGTTTTCGAGAAGGAATGTTACCAATGCTCTGAGCATTGCAGTTCTGTGAGCAGTTTCCCTGCCCAATTTTCTTGTTCCCGGCATTTATATTCACTCCTTTGTGGTAATTAATCATCGTTGCTGCGAAGCGAAAAACCAAGCTTATTAAGCTTGTCTATAACCTCGTCAAGCGATTTACGGCCGAGATTTCTGACTTTCATCATCTCGTCCTCAGTCTTGTTGATAAGATCCTCAACGGTATTGATATTTGCCCTTTTCAGACAGTTGAATGCACGAACTGAAAGATCCAGCTCTTCAATGGTCATTTCAAGTGCCTTTTCCTTGCCCTGATCGTTCTTTTCAACCATTACCTCAGTGTTGGTTCCCTTATCCGAGAGGTTTACAAACAGATTAAGATGCTCTGTCAGAACCTTGGCGGCAAGAGAAACAGCCTCCTGTGCATTTATAACACCGTTTGTCCATACATCAAGCGTAAGCTTGTCATAATCGGTGATCTGACCTACACGTGTGTTTTCTATATTATAGTTTACCTTAAGTACAGGTGTGTATATTGAGTCAATCGGAAGGATACCTATAACTCCGGTATTCTTTGAGATCTCTTCCTTATTGCGCTCTGCTGAAACATAACCTCTTCCCTTGCTGATTGTTATTTCCATATAGAGCTTTGCACCCTCTCCGAGAGTTGCAATATGCATTTCCGGATTGAGTATCTCAATATCCGCATCCTTTTTTATGGAATCCGCTGTAACGATACAGGGACCCTCTGCGCTGATCTCGACTGTTTTCGGACCGTCACAGTTAAGCTTTGCGATAAGTCCTTTCATATTAAGAACAATCGCCGTTACGTCCTCTTTTACGCCCGGTATTGTAGAGAACTCGTGCAGCACTCCGTCAATCTTTATAGAAGTAACTGCCACACCCTCCAGTGAGGAGAGCAGAACCCTGCGCAGGCTGTTTCCGAGAGTGTTGCCGAAGCCTCTCTCGAGCGGCTCAACGACAAATTTGCCGAATCTGCCGTCTTCGGATAATTCCGCTGTATCTATTCTTGGCTTTTGAAATTCGAACATCAGCTAACCTCCTTAACATTAGGCGGACGATACCGCCATGATGTGTAACCTGAAATACAAATTGATTACTTGGAGTACAACTCAACGATAAGATGCGGTGCAACCTCATAGTCTATATCCTCAATTGAGGGCATTCTTACAACCTTTGCACTGAACTGCTCCTTGTTCACCTCAAGCCAGAGCGGAGAAGTCCTGCTTGCTGTCTTCTCAACCACATCCTTGAACTTTTCGGTGCTTCTGCTCTTCTCTCTGAGAGTCACAACATCTCCTGTCTTAACTCTGTATGAAGGAATATCCACCTTTTTGCCGTTCACAAGGAAATGTCCGTGTGTTACAAGCTGTCTTGCTTCTCTTCTTGTAAGAGCCATACCCATTCTGAAAGCAATGTTGTCAAGTCTTGATTCAAGAATTGTTATGAGGTTATTACCTGTCTGACCCTCCATCTTTGAAGCTATTTCAAAGTAGTGATGAAAGGGTTTTTCAAGAACACCGTATATAAACTTGAGCTTCTGCTTCTCTTTGAGCTGCAAGCCGTACTCTGATACTTTCCTTCTTGCATTTGCGTTAGGATTTTTCTTAGATGT
>CANPXK010000074.1 GCA_947585965.1 uncultured Clostridia bacterium | reverse complement strand
CTGAGAAAGCATATATTTCTTTCTCTCATCAATAAAGGGAAAATACTGCTCCCAGTCCGTACCCGCCATCTTTATCGTTCTTTCGGTTTTGGCTTTGTTTCTCTTCATGGTTCTGCGATAAAAATACGCACATACGAAAGCCATTATAACTGTAAGTAAAACTATAAAACCTGCTGCCCCGGCCACGATCCAATATACTAATTCCATTTCCTTACTTCCTTTTGTATAAACAAATTATATCATATCAATCATCCTCTGTTCTCAACAATTTCCTTGAAGCGAAGAGCCTTATCCAGATCCCCCTCAACACCAAGCTTATTGTCGGTAAATGCCTGCACCGGATCAAGTGTGCCGTTAGCAATTTCATTAAGAACCTCAGCAGTACAAATAAAAATAGCATCCCTGTCAAAATACTCGTACGGCTCAATATAAAGCTTGCCGTCCTTTACCTCAACATAAAAGATACCTTCTCCATCGCCGATAATATTGAACTGAAAAGCAAGATGCTCTGTTATATCGCTAACATCGGCATACATAAATTTTCCTTTGATTTCCGAAAACATTTCCGCATAAGTCATAATTTTACCTCCAAAGACCTGACAGGTCTGAATTTCTATAAAGATAAAATACCACTTTTTCAATATTTAGTCAATAGAATTTGGATATTTTTTTCGTATTTTTAATTTATCTTTGAAAATTTTGTATATTTTAACATATTTTGGTCGAAAAAATGTCCGAAATGAAATAAGAAAAATGCCGCAAACTTATTTACGAACACTGTCGGAATATGTTATAATTGTAGATACAATAAAAAAGTCGGGGAGGCTGGAATTATGGGAAAGCTTATAAGCGAGTTCAAGGAATTTATTATGAGAGGAAACGTTATGGATCTTGCTGTCGGTGTTATCATCGGCGGAGCATTCGGCTCCATTGTTACCTCACTGTGCGATGATGTCATCATGCCGGGAGTGCAGTATATTATCGGTACTGTTGCCGGAGTTGATGATATTGAGCAAATGACGGCGGTTTTGAATATAGGTCCTATAAAACTCGGACAGTTCGTATCCGCAATTATCAATTTCCTTATTATGGCACTTATCATTTTTCTTATGGTCAAAGCAGTAAACAAGCTTATGTCAATTCCTAAGAAACTCAGGCATCAGGAGGAAGAGGCTCCTACAACAAAGGAGTGCCCTTTCTGTAAGAGTGAAATTGCTATTGAGGCTACCCGCTGTCCGCACTGTACTTCAATGCTTGAAATTGCGGAGGAAGCCCTTGCGGAAGGTGAAACAGCGGCAGCGAAATAAGGCTACAGCTTGAAATCATCAGCGGTAAACTCAGGCATGGCAGGTGTTGCCCTCGGCTCCCGTTTCAACGGGTCGTAGGCATACCTGCCGCATACTTTTCCGACAAAACGGGAATTGCGGCGGCATACCGCTTGACCGTTTGCATTTTTTTGATAGTAAAGACAGTATTCACAGTCGGGTGTAATATTTTTTCCGAATAATTTTTTTAATGACATTTTTTACTCTCCTCAGAATTTAATATAAACATTATAGCATTATACAAAAGGATATGCAAATCATTCGTGCGGTAACGTGGAAGGAAAAATATAATGATATGTAAAGTATATGAACTTAACAAGTTGAAAACATATAAATACATTGTTGTATTATCGGAATACAACGGTAAAATGCTGTTAAGCAGACACCGTAACAGGATTACATGGGAAACACAGGGAGGACATATTGAACAGGGAGAATCACCTCTTGAGGCGGCAAGGCGAGAGCTTTACGAGGAATCCGGAGCAACGGAATACGAAATAAATCCCCTTTGCGATTATTGGGCAGGCAATCCTGTTACAAAAGATGGTGCAAACGGTATGGTCTTTACAGCAAAAATCACTAAGCTTTCTCCCATTCCCGAAAGTGAAATGGCTGAGGTCAGATTATTTGATTACATTCCGCAAAACCTTACCTATCCCGAAATAACACCGATCCTTTTCGCTAAAAAATCAATCGGAAAAGAGGTTACCGTTACTGTTGACAGGAAAGCAGGAACATATCACCCGGAGCACAATGATATATATTACAACATAAATTACGGATACATAAAAAATATCATTGCCGGCGACGGAGAAGAACAGGATGCCTATATTCTCGGTATAAAAGAACCACTCGACAGTTTTACGGGTACGGTAAAGGCGGTCGTACACCGCTTTAATGATATTGAGGATAAATGGATCGTCTGTCCCCCGGATTATGATATTACGGAAAATGAAATAATAAAACAGGTGGAATTTCAGGAAAAATATTTTCAAACCTGCATAGTATTGTAGAAATATTAAAAAATCTATTTACAAATACTTCCTGTTTTAGTACAATAGAGTTCGTCATACTATAGAACAGTGAGGGTTGATTATGATATTCAAAAGTAAAAACACATATCTTAATTTCGTAGACGGTGTAGGTTTTCTGCAATTTCCGACACTTCTGGAGCTTAATTTCATAAATCATGCTTTTTCTACACGCATTGGCGGGGTTAGTGAGGGCGAATACAAATCAATGAATCTCAATTTCAAGCGTGGGGATGACCCCGAAAAGGTAATGGAAAATTATAAAATTTTCTGTAATGCGGCAGGATTTGATTTTAATTCTCTCGTAAGCTCCTCCCAGGATCATAATACCTTCGTAAGAAATGTCACAAAAGCAGATTGCGGTATAGGTATAACACGTCCGCATGATATTGAGAGTGTGGATGCACTTATTACAAACGAACCCGGAGTAACCCTTGTAACACATTACGCGGACTGCACCCCGCTGCTTTTTGCTGATCCCGAAAAAAAAGTTATTGCCCTCGCCCATGCCGGGTGGAGAGGTACTGTCGGAAAAATCGGAGAAGCTGTTGTTCAGCAGATGCATGACGATTACGGCTGTGACCTGACCGATATAATCGCGGTTGTAGGTCCGGCAATAGGACCTTGCTGTTATGAAGTAGATACTCCGGTATTTGAGGAATTCGCTTCTCTGACAGAGCTTAAGCCGGCATATTTCACAAAAAGTCTCGGACACGGCAAATACCTTATAAATTTGAAAGAAACAAACAGGCGTATGCTTATGGATGCGGGTCTGCTGAGTATAAATATAACAATCAGTGATGTATGCACAAAATGCAACAGCGGTCTGCTGTATTCTCACCGTGCAAGCGGGGGCAAAAGGGGCGGACTTATTGCGATGATGTGTATAAATGAACAATAACTTTTTTGATATAAACAAACCGCTCGTTGTCATAATGTCGGCAACGGGCGGTTGATGTTTATATTTTACTCTTCGGTTTTCTTTGTTGTCTTTTTTGCGGGGGCTTTCTTAACCGATGTTTTCTTTTCTTTGTCTTCTTCATCGGATTTTTCTGCCGCTTTCTTTGACTCCGTTTTATTCGGAACAGAAGTCTTGTCTTCCTTTTCCTCCGTTTTCGTTTCGGTCTTTACCTCCGCTTTTTTATCCGGCTTCCCGGTAGCAGCCGACTCCTTTTCTGCCACGGTTTCCGCCTTAGCCTCATCCGCGGAAGCTGACTTTTTTACGGAAGTTTTTTTCTCCTCTACGTCAGCAGTACCTGCTTTCTTCTTATTTGTTGCTTTTGAGGTTGTCTTTTTGGCGGAAGCTTTTTCCTCCGCCTTTACTCCTGTCTTTTTAGCGGCTTCATTTTTGGGAGCAGCAGGTTTAACATATGTTTCAAGTCCCTCGCAGCTTTCAAGGAAAGGCTTTATCTTCTGATATATCTTGTCAACGCCGCCCTTGTTGTCACTTTCTATGTTAAGCGGCATTATCGGATCATGTACGCTCAGTCTCAAAAGGAACCATCCGTTCCCGTTTGTCTTATTGAAGGAAACCCTTACTCCTTCGTGATTATCGTCCGCTATATTAAAGCCCTTCTGCTTCTTTGAATATTCAAGCAAATCGGAAATTACCTTTTCGCCGTATGTACGGAAATCCTTTTCGGTTATCTTAATGCGTATTTCTTTGCTTTCAACAGGTTCGGCAAGGTCGGCTATGATAGTATCAAGCTTCTTGCCCTCCTTGCGGAGCTGTGCCATTTTTATAATAATCTTTGTTACAAGATATGCCCCGTCATCAAGAAAATAATTTTCCCTCATGGCAGCGTGTCCCGATGTTTCTATTGCAAGAGGACAGTTCACCCCGTTTTGGTTCTGCCTGACAGCCTCGTTGATCACATTTTTATATCCTCTCTTGAAGCGTAGATGCTTTCCGCAGAGATTATTCTCTATAAAGTCCTTAAGTCCGCTTGATGTAATAGAATCGGTTACTATTGTACCTCCTTTGTTACCATCAAGTGCAATAGCCGAAGCAAGTGCAACAAGACGGTTCCGGTTGATCTCCTTTCCCTCGGAATCAACTGCACCTCCCCTATCAACATCCGTATCAAATATAACGCCGAGATCCGCACCGAAGTCTGTTACAGCCTTACTTATTGATGCCATAGCTTCCTCGTTTTCGGGGTTTGGAATATGGTTCGGGAACATTCCGTCCGGTTCAAGGAACTGACTTCCCCTTATATCCGCACCTAGAAGCTCGAGAACATCTGCCGCATAGAATCCTCCTACACCGTTTCCCGCATCCACAATAATCTTGAATCCTTTAAGAGGATGATTATAATCATCTTCGGAATTTACCTCTCTCTTTATCATTTCCCGCAGAGAAAGAGCATAACGGTTCATATAATCACTGTCTATACGTTTTCCGCCTCTTGATTCCTCCGGCTTATCTCCGCTTTGTGCATATTCAAGAACAGATGTTATATCTTCACTATCAAGTCCTCCCTCTCTTGTGAAAAACTTAAGCCCGTTCCTGTAATACGGATGGTGACTCGCCGTTATCTGCAATGCACCGTCGCACGACATATCAACCGTTGTCATAAACATCGCCGGAGTTGATGCAAGACCACAGTCGATAACAGTTACCCCTGCCCTGAGCATGGAGCGAACGGCAACTTCAAGCATATGCGGACCGGAAATCCTTGAATCCCTTCCCACGGATATTTTTAATTCATCCGTTTTAGCTGCCTTTTTGCCCGCAAGCCAAAGGATAAAGCCGTTTACCATAGCCGCAACGGCATCATCCGTCAAATTGACATCATAACCTGCCCCATCAACGGCAACACCTCTGATATCGGTTCCGCTCTTGAATTGTTTCCAGAAATCGTTCAACATAAAGCATAATCTCCTTTATTAATTATTTTCACTTTTATATGCATATTTATCATTTGTCCTGACAAAATCATTACTCTCAAAAGAGAATTTATCACCGTCAACAGTGTAGCTGAATGACTGCTCGCTTAAATTGTTACTTACAGGGTAAAATTTTGTATAGCATACCCCGTCCTTTACGGTATATGTTCCGTGTATTTCCAGATCGGGTGCAAGCTGCTCAAAGGTTCCGTCCTCATTGAATGTCATTGTATAGGCATAACCGATTTCATCATTTTTATAAAGCCATGAGCCTATAATTTTTTCATCCTTCTTAAAATCATCGGATTCTGACACTTTGTACCCTTCGCTGCCCGGTGTGAAATTCCATTTATAGTATGTGATCCCGTCTATATCAACACTGTCGGTAGTTTTCTTCTTCCTCTTCACCTCATCCTCGGAGGAAGAGCTGTCATCGGGAGAAAGGAACATACCCGAAAGATCGGTAAGCTTAAGTTCTCTTCCTGTAAAGATATTACCGTCAAATTCATAGTTGAATCTGAAAAGCTGTACCTGTCCGTAAACCGGGATATATACGTTCAGCACGTCACCATATTCTTCATCATCTGTAAATTCGTATCTTCCCACATAAACTACGCCGCCGGAATGAAAACGTGCGGTCTTGTCATCCGAAAATGTAAGATTGAATTCAACCTTTCCCGAATCATCATCCAAGGGTATATCTATCCCCCATATACCATCTATACTCGTATCAAAAAAGCACTTCCAGACTCCGAAGCCGACAAGTGCGGCAAGAAAAATACAGGCGGCAATTATCAGAGGTCCTCTGTAATATACCCTTTTTCTCTGTACTGCCGCAGCAGGCAATGTAATATCATCATCGGATACAAAACCTTCCTTTGAATTTCCATTTTCCGTCAACTCCTCATCCGGAATATCAAACCGTTCTTCATCACTCATCAGATTAACCTCCCGAAAACTGTATATTTATACATTACATTTGAAATGTCTCAGCCATTCTCAACAGCCACTTTATATTTTAACTTATATTTCCAATTAATACAAGACATTACGGAACTTTTTATGAAAATTTCTTCCGAAAATATAAAAGCAAATCAAATACATTACGAATCGGCACAATTCAGTTGGTTTTTTCTCTTGATTTATACAAAAATATTTCATTGTTTCAAACGGAAAAGGTGATATATATTTTTTTACCAAAAAATTCAGCATTTTTACAAAATAAATCGGCATATAAAAATGCAAAAATTACAATCTGATTTAAAACAAAATGTTGAAAGATAGAATAAAATGTGGTATGATAGTAGTGTAAACTATATGATTATTATACATTTTCTACTATCTCAGGGGGTATTTGTATGGGGATAAAAGATTCTTACAATACATGGCTTGATAATGCCGTGGAAGATAAAGATCTTACGGAGGAGCTCCGCAGTATAAACGGAAACGATGATGAAATTTATGAACGCTTCTATACCGAGCTTAAGTTCGGTACGGCAGGACTCAGAGGTATTATCGGTGCCGGTACAAACAGAATGAACATATACACCGTAAGGCGTGCAACTCAGGGACTCGCTGATTTTCTTAATAAGAAGTATAAAAATCCTTCGGTTGCAATTTCCCATGATTCCAGAATAAAGGCTGATTTGTTTGCAAAAGAAGCCGCAAGGGTGCTTGCTGCAAACGGAGTGAAAGCTTATATAAGCACGGAACTCCAGCCGACTCCTGTTGTATCCTTCGCGGTTCGTGAGTTGAAAACCCAGGCAGGTATTATGGTAACCGCAAGTCATAATCCGGCTAAATATAACGGTTATAAATGTTATGGCAGTGATGGCTGTCAGATGACTGATGTAAATGCCGCTGCCGTTTTTGATGAAATTGAAAAGGTACAGTATTTCAACGGTGACATAAAGCTTATTGACTTCGATGAGGGAATAAGCAAAGGTCTTATTGAATGGATAAGCGATGATGTTTATGAGGCATACCTCAGAAATGTTCAGGCACAGTCAGTAAATCCCGATATATGCAGGGGTTCGGGACTTAAAGTAGTTTATACTCCCCTTAACGGTGCCGGAAATAAGCTTGTTCGTAAAATTCTCGGCAGGATCGGTGTTGAGGATGTCGTTATTGTTCCGGAGCAGGAAAATCCCGACGGCAACTTTACGACCTGTCCCTATCCCAATCCGGAAATAAGGGAGGCTCTTGACCTCGGACTCAAGCTCTGTGAAAAGGAAAAGCCCGATCTTCTTCTTGCAACAGACCCGGATTCCGACCGTGTCGGTATAGCTGTAAAAACGGAAGACGGCTATCGTCTTATGAGCGGCAACGAAACAGGTATTATGCTTCTTAACTATCTTCTTGACAGCAGAAAGAAAAACGGCACTCTTCCCGAAAAACCTGTTGCCGTCAAAACTATAGTGACAAGCAAGCTTGTTGACAGAGTATGCGAAAAGTACGGATGTGAGCTTAAAAACGTCCTCACAGGATTCAAATATATCGGCGAACAGATTCTTCTGCTTGAACAGAAAAATGAGGAAAACAGATATGTATTCGGTTTTGAAGAGAGTTACGGCTACCTTGCGGGAACATATGTAAGGGATAAGGACGCTGTTGTTGCTTCAATGCTTATATGTGAGATGGCGGCATATTACCGCACTCAGGGCAAAAGCCTCAATGATGTTATGAACGAGTTGTACGAGGAGTTCGGATATTACCTTAACGTTACCAAAGCGTTTGAATTTGATGGAGCGGCAGGTATGCAGAGGATGGCTGATATAATGTCCGCTCTGCGTAATTCACATCCTGCCGAAATTTCCGGATTCAAAGTTACTAATTATTCGGATTATCTTAATTCCTGTTCAAAGGATCTTATAAACGGTACAGAGGAGGTCATTGATCTTCCTAAATCAAATGTTCTCTCCTACTCTCTCGAAGGCGGCGGAGCTGCCATTGTAAGACCCTCGGGTACGGAACCTAAGATTAAGGTGTATATAACCGCTGTGGGTAAATCCGCCGATGATGCGGAAAAGATATCCGAAAAGATGTTTGAGTCTATGCTCTCGATACTGGGTATTTGAATTCATTTTAATTTTAAAACAACAGGCGCGGCTGCATTGAAAAATGCTGCCGCTTTTCTTTACGGTGCAAAAGGACAGCGGCACAAACAAAATGGTTCGGTTTAAGACATTGCGTTCTTAAACCAAACCATTCCTGTACATATTAATCTTTTATATTAATCTGACCATCAGATAACCGGACTGCCGCACCTGCTGCATTTGCCGTTTCCTGTTTAATCATCCAAAGAAATCCTGATAAGGTCTATAGTCCTCTGTTACTTCGGAGGATTCCTCATCTTCAGCGGCTTTTTCGTCAAGAGTAACATCAAGAACCTTTGTTTCACCGTCACGATAAACTGTTATCTTTATCTTATCTCCTGCCTTATGCTTTGAAATAATTTCTCTGAGCTCGGTGGAATCATCAACTTCTTCATCATCAACCTTCGTTATACAGTCATAAATCTCTATTCCGGCTTTTTCGGCTGCGGAACCCTCGGTAACTGCCGATACATACACACCCGCTTTATCTACCCTGTACATGAACATGGACTGCTGGTCTGTAATGTCAACAAGGTTTACACCAAGATATGCCCTTCCGCTGACATGACCCTTTGTTTTGAGATCGTCAAGAACATCAACAATGTCATTTACGGGAATCGCAAAGCCAAGCCCTTCAACAGAAGTACCCGATGATGTGGAACTCGACTTGGCAACAACTATTCCTATAAGATTGCCGTTTGAATCAAACAGACCACCGCCTGAATTTCCGGGATTTATTGCGGCATTTGTCTGAAGAAGATTCATAGTCTTGTTATCAATCTCAATTTCTCTGTCAAGCGCACTTATAATTCCGTCTGTCACAGTGCCGCCAAGCTTTCCCAGGGGATTGCCTATTGCTATGGCAGTCTGACCAACACTCAGCTTAGCCGAATTGCCAAAGGTAGCAGCCGTAAGACCTGTTTCCTCAATCTTAAGCAGCGCAACATCAAGCGTTGAGTCCCTGCCTATAAGTTTGGCTGTATAAGTTTTTGTGTTTGTAAGACGTACCTGTATCTTGGTTGCACCCTCTATAACATGATTATTGGTTATAATATAGCCGTCATCGGAAATTATAACTCCGCTTCCGGCAGACTGCTGAACATATTGTCCGTAGAAACTATCATAGGCAGTTGCTTCAGTTGTTATTTCAACAACAGAATCCTTGACCTTTGCGGCAACCTCCTGTGTTGTAGTGGGAGTTACATCCGAATCGCTCGCCTGAGTTATCTTCAGTACCGAATCATCCTTATCCTTATCATTGCTGTCCTTTTTATCCTCGGTCTGAGAAGACTCGGACGTAAGAGCAAAATGACCGTTGGCAATATAGGAACCGAGAAAGCCTCCGCCGACTCCCACACAAAGAGAAAGTATCAGTGCTGCGGCTATTATGCCAAAACCTCTTCCCTTTGATTTTTTCTTTTCGGTTACGGGCTGCGAATACGCATTTTCGGGAGGTACCTCATTCCGGATATTGTTATTTATATGCTCATCGCTGTACATATCATACCTCACCATTCCCGGCTGAGGCGACATCGTATCTCTACTGTTGGACGTCGGTTCGGGTCTGCCGTAAGTATTATAGCCGCTGTCCCGCTGCCCCATATCCTGCATTGGTGACCCGTTATAGGGATTCGCGAAAGACTGCCCGTTAAACGGAGCATTTTGTCCGTATGTGGACCGGGTTTCCATGTTCTCACTCTGCTCGGATACCTTTTCCATGTTTTCGTTATTTTCAAAATTTCTGTTATCCATAATATAACCTCCATTTAATATATTACATTTTGTTGACAATGATATTATAAAATAAACCGCTATAAAGTGTGTCAACAAAAATAATATTTTTTTGAAACAATATATTAATTATCACTTAAATTTTTTTAAGCAATTAAAATATTTTAATTAAGTATGTTTTAACTCATTTTTGTTGATTTGTCAAGTATAAATTATATATATGTATCGTATGTTTACCGAATTATCATTTGTATTTTTTTAAGTATTATGATAAAATAGTAATAAAGTTTATTGAAAAACAGGCAAGGAGTGCTGAAGAATTGAAAACAAATTTTCATACACATACTTACAGGTGCCTGCACGCGACAGGCACCGAAAAAGATTATGTTGAGGAAGCAATAAACCGGGGCCTCGATGTGCTTGGTTTTTCAGACCACGCTCCTTTTCCCGACAAGGACTATGGTCTTCGTATGGGATATGACGAACTTGAAGATTATATCAGTGAAATAGATAAGCTGAAATCCCTTTATAAAAACCGGCTCAGAATATATAAGGGTCTTGAAATTGAGTACCATCCCTATTATACCGAATACTATACAACCCTTTTAAAAAAATTCAAGCTTGATTATCTTGCCCTTGGTGAACACACATACACAACAAACTCGGGATTTTTCAGAAATATATTTTTTGCCGAAAGCACAAACGATTATGTGGATTATGCTTATGCCGTTTCCGAGGCAGTTGCTGCGGGTTTTTTCAGCTTTGTTGCACATCCGGATCTTATGATGCTGAATGAGTTTGCCTGGGATAAGAATTGTGATAAAGCCTGCGACTTGATACTGTGTGCGGCGGAAAAATATGATATCCCGCTTGAATATAATGCCAATGGTTTCCGCAGGGGAATAAGACCTTATCCCGACGGTGTTCGTTATCCATATCCCGACGACCGCTTCTGGAAGCTTGTGAGTGGTAGCAAAATACGTGTAATAATCGGTTCGGACTGTCATACTCCGGAGCAGATTCGTGACGAAGCCGTTATACGTGCAGAAAGTAAATGTGCGGAACTCGGACTTAAAATGATAGACTCTCTATTTTAAAAAGGTGGTTTAATGAAAAGAAAAGGATACAAAAAAATCATTTCGTTTTTTCTTATCTTAAGTGTTGTATCAGGTATATCCGCCTGCAGCGAAAATCCGGATTATAAACCCTCTGAAACAACTGAAAGCTCAGTAGAATATTCCGGGGAAAAATCCGAAATTATACAGGACAGCTCCGAAGATAATGCTGCCCATTCAAATAACGAATTTTCGGGAACCGAGGAATATAGCAGCGGAAATGTTGATAATGACGACAGCAGCGACTTTCCCGAAGAATGGCAGGATGACGGTATTTTTTCTTCAAAATATCAAAAAGCATATGAGCTTGTTAAAAATATGAGCACCGAAGAAAAAGTAGGACAGATTCTTCTTGCGAGATGTCCCGCAGTTGATGCGTTATCGGAAGCTAAGGAATTTCATCTTGGCGGCTATATACTTTTCGGCAGGGATATAGACGGAAAGACAAAAAATGAATTAACCGGAGATATCCGTTCTTATGTTGATTCTCAGAATATACCTATGATAGTGGCAGTAGATGAGGAAGGCGGAACGGTGAGCAGACTCAGTCTGAACAATGAGCTTACTAAATCTCCGTTTAAATCTCCCCGTGAGCTTTTTGCCGAAGGCGGTATTCCGGCTATCATTGAGGATACGAAAAGTAAATGTAAGCTTATGAAAAAATTGAATATAAATACAAATCTTGCACCTGTCTGTGATATAAGTAAAATGCCTGGAGATTTTATGTATGACCGTTCTCTTGGTCAGAATCCCGACATTACAGCGGATTATGTAAGTCAGTATACAAAAGTAAGTCAGGAAAACGGTATCTCCGTTACGCTCAAGCATTTTCCCGGATACGGAAATAATGTTGATACCCATACTTCCGCTGCCATTGATAAAAGAACTTATGAAACATTTCTTAAAAATGATTTCATCCCTTTCAAGGCGGGGATTGAGGCGGGGGCACATATGGTGCTTGTAAGCCATAATATCGTTGAATGTATGGATAAGAATAATCCCGCATCACTTTCGCCGGAGGTACATGAGGTTCTGCGAAAGGAATTGGGGTTTACAGGAATTATAGTAACCGATGACCTTGAAATGGATGCCATAGGGAAATATGTTACGGATGTTTCTCCATACACCGCTGCGGTACTTGCCGGAAATGATATGCTTTGCGTTTCCGATTACATAACGGCATATAGTGATATTTTAAGAGATATCAGCATCGGAACAATCGAAATTGATATGATAAATCACGCCGCAATGCGTGTTATAGCCTGGAAAATGACCAAAAATATGTTATAACAACCGCACGCCGTTACCCGACTCCGCAAGCGTCGTCGGACGGCTGAGCGAACGTTTGATAATTTTCTTAAAATTGTTTTCAAAGGTTGAAAATTATGTTATAACAACCGCACGCCGTTAGCCGACTCCGCAGGCGTCGTCGTACGGCTGAGCGAACGTTTGATAATTTTCTTAAAATAGTTTTCAAAGGTAGAAAATTATGTTATAACAACCGCACGCC
>CANPXK010000073.1 GCA_947585965.1 uncultured Clostridia bacterium | reverse complement strand
TTTTTGCCTTTGCTGATATCGGCAAAAAATTAACCTGTTTTTATTTATTTTCCTCTTGACATTTCACCACCGGACTTAATAGATTTTGCAAATATGCCCTTGCAGGCATATTTGCATTTTAGCTCACTTTGTTTGCCTTGAGTGTTGGAGGCGAGTACGTTCCACATATAAGTACATTACCTGTCGGAAAACGTATCTCTTGTTCATCGAGTAAATTTACGGTCGAGCCACATATTAATTAATCTGAATAAAGTAGTTACGACTTGACACCGGCGGCACGCCGGCGGGGGAACCCCCGCGGGTAATTCGCGGTTTCGCTCACTACGTTCGCTTTGATAGTTTAGGCGGTAAGTCTGTTTCCGCGATAGGTAGTTTGCCTGACGGTGTGCGTTAGAAAGTGTCGTGAAAGCCTCTTACGAGGCTTTCCGCATCTGCAAATGACAAACTCATCTCTTGTTCATCAAGTAAATTTACGGTCGAGCCAACGATTAATTTACCTGAGCAAATTAGTTACGGATTGACAGTGCCGGCACGGCACCGGCGGGGTGCCCCCGCTGTCATGTTCGCGTTTTTGCTCACTGCGTTCGCTTTGATTGTTATGGACGGGTAGTCCGTTTCCGCGATAGGTAGTTTACCTGTCGGTGTGCAGGAGACGGTATCGAGAGCGGCTCCACAGAGCCGCTCCGCAGGCAGAAAACAACAAACTTATTTCTTATTGCTCAAAATAAACTTCCTGTCGAGCCATAGAATAATTGTCCGGAATTAAACTAATTACGAACTGACACCGGCGGCACGCCGGAGGCAAGCCATTTTTCTGAGGTCTGTGCAATTTCCTTAAGAGCCTCTTCGTCAAACGGTGATTTAAGACCTGCTGTTTCTACCAGTTCAGTAAAGGTTTGAGTTCCGCCTTTTTCCACAAGACGCATATAACGCTCCCAGGCCTCATCATGACTTTTCTGCATGATATTCCAAAATTCAAGTGCAACAGTCTGTGCAAGACAGTAGTCGATATAGTAAAACGGATTTTCATATATATGCATCTGCCTTTGCCAACCCTTGCCCTCACCATAGAACGGTGAACCGTCAAGCTTCATCCACGGCATATAAATTCCAAGAAGTTTCCTCCATATATCATGTCGCTGTTCCGGTGTAATATCGGGATTTTCATACACGAGGTGCTGAAAATGGTCAACCATTGTGCCGTAGGGGATAAAGGTTATTGCGGAAAACAGGTGACTGTATTTAAATTTCATGCTGTCCTTACCGAAAAATTCATCACTTTTTCTCCAACCGAAAAATTCCATTGTCATGGAATGAATTTCGCAAGCCTCAAGTGTAGGACTTATATTAGATGAGGGTACAATATTTCTTGAAGTATAGAAAGCAAATGCGTGACCTGCTTCATGCGTTATAACCTCAACATCATCAGCTGTACCGTTAAAATTGGAGAATATAAAGGGTACTTTATAGTCTAAGAGGTTAGAGCAGTAACCTCCGCCTGCTTTACCTTTTTTGCTGAGAACATCAAGAAGCTCGTCCTTAAGCATAACATCTATAAATTCCGAGGTTTCGTCTGAAAGCTCATGATAAAGCTGCTTACCTGTTTCAAGTATGTCCTCTGCACTTCCCTGCGGAGTAGGATTACCGTCCTTGAATTTCAGAGCGGCATCTGCAAAGGAGAGGGGATATTCAAGTCCTGTTCTTTCAGCCTGCTCACGATATAGTCTGTCTGCTACAGGGACAATATATTTTACAACTGCCTTTCTGAATTTTTCAATATCCTCAGGTGTATAGCAGTTTCTTGTCATCTGAAGATAACCGAGCTTTACAAAATTATCAAAACCCAGCTTTTTTGCCGCTTTTGTTCTTAGCTTTACCATCTTATCATATATTTCGTCAAGCTCCCTGCCGTGTTCATTATAAAACTCACCCTCTGCAGTCCATGCGGCTCTGCGTATTTCATCATCGGGAGATTGCTTGTATGGCGTCATTTGAGACAGGGTGCGTTTTTCACCGTCAAACTCAATCTGTGCGGATGCAATGAGCTTCTGATATGCTGTTTCAAGCTTATTTGTTTCCTGCACCTCCGGAATTATTTCGGGCGAGAAAGCTTTAAGCGACATCTCAGCATTTTTAAACAAAAGGCTTCCGTATTTTTCCTCAAGCTCTTTTCTGAACTTATTTCTCACAAGAATTTTTGTAAAACCCTGTTCAAGCTCAACAAAAAGGGGAGAGGTTTCATCTATATATTCAACTTCCTTTTCGTAATACTCATCATTTGTATCAATACTGTTCCTTATATATGCAATGCTCATCATTGTATCAATATGAGAGCTTAGTTTTTCCCATTCAAGAAATGCTTTGTCAGCAGCCTCAAAAGAGTCCGCATTCTCAAGCTCGTTTTTTATTCTATCGGTATCCGAGGTTGCCTGTTCAATAGCAGGGCGTTCATATTTCATTTCTGAAAATTTCATAATATACACTCCTTGCACAATAATTACCCTACTATTTTACCCCAATTTCGTATAAAAATCAATCTGAAAAGGTCGTAAAACAAATAAAAAAACAGGCGGAGGATTTTTTCCTCCGCCAAAGTACAGTTTTTTAATTTTTTCTTGATCCGAGAATTCTGAGAATATACAGGAAAAGATTGATAAAGTCAAGATACAGGTCAAGAGCAACGATTATCGCACCCTTGGCAAGCAGAACGGAATCACCTTGCATGGCACTGTAATATCTTTTAATTTTATGAGTGTCATAAGCGGTAAAGCCTACAAAGACGACTATACCAATAAGGCAAATCCCAAGATCCATCATGGGAACATTGACGAACATAGCAATTACCGAGAAAAGGATCAGACCGAAAAGTCCGAACAGAAGAACCGTTCCGAGACTGCTGAGATCCTTTTTTGTAACCATTCCGTATAAAGCCATTGCTCCGAATATACCTGCGGTTACGGCAAATGCAAGAACAGCAGTCATAACGTCAAACAGCACAAGGAGCGGACCTATCGTAATACCGTTCAATACGGAATACGCAAGGAAAATCGCCGTGCAGGCAACAGGCGGAATCTTGGAAACAAAAATACCGAGCACGAATACAAGAACCACTTCCACAAGAAGCAAAAAGTAATACAAGCCGATATTCTTTTCCATAAAAATCATGACACGGATAGGGTCATTAACTATGGCAAGACAAATTCCGAAAGTGATAAGAAGACCGACGAACATCCATCCGAATACCTTTCTGGTATAATCAGCAAGTGAAACAGCGGGCTGATTATTTACATACGATGCCGGGTTGTTCATTCCGCCGCCGAAACCGCCTCCGCCATTGTTATAGCCGTTATAGTATCCGTTCGGGTCATATGGATTGTTATTCATACAAAAGCTTCCTTTCTTTGATATTGTTTGATTGTAGTATATTACTATTTTTCCGTTTTGTCAAGCAAATTAAACGGGATTTACCTATATTTTACGTAAGAAAATAAATACAGAAAACAGTACCTGTCGATTTCCGTCTTTTTTGATGATTCAAACAAAAAAATAATCCAAAAGCGGCTTGAATACGAATTATTCCGGCAAAATTCTAATAATAGTTCGGTTGTAAGGTGCAACACGATAATGACGGTATGTGTTTAACTGTTTCTTCAGATAAAATATGCGTAAACACTTAGTTTCAGAACTATTTATTTTTCTGTATTAAAACAAAGAATATTTACCCCGATAAATTGAATATCTCCGCGTTATGTTAAAACGTAAAAAAATCGCTTATAATGCGGATTTGGAGTTTTTTCTTATACCTGCCGTAAAGGATGGATTATAAAGCTCTTTAGGATTATTGTCTATTCTAGGATAAATACAATGGAGGTTTTTCATTTAATATGTAATATATAAAAACCTTTAAAAAAGAATTGACATTTATGTCTGAAAATTATATAATTAACATTGATGTGTTTTGTCAGTTTGTAAAGCAATTTAAACAAATTGACAGGATAAAGAATAATATTGGAGGATACCCTAATGAAACGAATTGGCAAACCGGTGTTCTTCATCATATTTTTTCTGATACTCTTTCTTGCGTATACATCGGTTTTCGGTATATACGGCGAGAACGGTGACTATACGTTGACGTATATCAAGGGTATTCAGGATATACGATGGGGCATCGACATCAAGGGAGGCGTCGAGGCGGTATTTGCACCCGAGAAGGGTGTGGAAGCAACAGATGACCAGATGAATGCTGTTAAATCTATTATTGATCTGCGTCTTGTGAATCAGAATATAACCGACTACGAAATTTATCCCGACTATTCAAACGACAGAATAACGGTGCGTTTTCCGTGGAAATCGGACGATACGGAATATGACCCGGGCGAGGCTATCAAGGAGCTTTCGTCAACGGCACAGCTTGTATTCCGCGGCGGTACGGAACAGGACGGAGAGGAAATACTCACCGGTAAAGATGTAAAGAATGCTTATGTAAGCAATATTCAAGGTTCAGACGGTACGTATCAAAAGGTTGTAAGCCTTGAGTTTTCAGATGAAGGTAAGGAAAAGTTTGCCGAAGCAACCGAAAAATATCTTAATCAGCAGATCGGTATATGGATGGATGACACCTGTATATCCGCTCCTACAGTACAAAGTGTTATTTCGGACGGAAACTGCTACATAGACGGCGGTTCGGATGGGTTCACGACAGAGGACGCAACGGCACTTGCAAATAAAATAAATGCCGGTGCTCTTCCGTTCAATCTTTCGGTAGAAAGCTATGGTACGATAAGTCCGTCCCTCGGAACCTATGCACTTACGGCTATGGCTTATGCCGCGGTAGCCGCACTCGCATTCATACTGCTGTTTATGTGCATAGTATACAGACTGCCCGGCTTTGTAGCGTTTATTGCACTTCTCGGACAGCTTGCAATTTCCGTTATGGCAGTGTCCGGTTATTTCCCGGTTTTCGCAAGCTTTACAATGACGATACCGGGTATTGCGGGTATGATACTTTCAATCGGTCTTGGTGTTGATGCAAATATCATAACGGCAGAAAGAATAAAGGATGAGCTGTGGACAGGAAAGACACTTGACGGATGTATTTCAAACGGTACAAGGGGAAGTCTTGCCGCAATCATAGACGGTAATATAACAATCATAATTGTTGCTGTTATCCTTATACTTGTATTCGGTCCTGCAAATATATTCTCCGCATTGTTCGGAGTTTCAACGACAGGTCTTATATATGCGTTCGGATATACTCTGCTTGTAGGTGTAATTGCTAACTTTATCATGGGTGTAGGTGCTTCAAGACTTATGCTCCGCTCTGTTTCGGGACTTAAATTCCTGAGAAATAAAAGATTGTATGGAGGTAAGAAGAAATCATGAGACAACGATTCCATATAGATTTCGTCAAGAACTCTAAAATCTTTTTCTGCATTTCACTTGGTATAATGCTCGTGTGCCTTGTGCTGAATATATTTGTAATACCCACCCGCGTTGATATACAGTTTACGGGAGGTACTATAGTAAAATACAGCTATAGCGGCAATCTTGATGAGAAGAAGGTTTCCGATGCCGCTCAGAAGGCAACCAAGGAAACAGTATCCTTTACATTTTCGGAAAATCTTGCTTCATCCGATTCAAACAGTCATATGGTAGCACTTGAATTTACTAATTCAAAAGCAATCAGTGTCGATGAGCAGGATGAGGTAACAGAAGCTCTTACAAAAGCTTTCCCGAAGAATAATTTCAAGGTTGAGGAGTCATCATCTGTTGATGCTTCCAAGGGTGCAAACTTCTTTTATAAATGTCTTGCGGCAGTTATACTTGCGGCAGTACTTATAATAGGATATATTGCGATAAGATTCAAGAAGATAGGTGGTCTTTCTGCCGGTGTTATGGCAATAGTTGCATTAATTCATGACCTTATCATAGTGTATTTTGTATTTGCAATGTTCAATATGTCACTTGATGATAACTTTATTGCCGTTGTTCTTATGATTCTCGGTTATTCCGTAAACGATACTATAGTATTATATGACAGAATAAGAGAAAACAGACGCAAGATGGGTCCGAAAGCAACTACGGCGGAGGTAACAAACGCAAGTATAAACCAGTGTCTTACAAGAACGATCTGTACCAGTATCACCACGATCGCAGCTATCGGTTCGGTGCTTGTTGTTTCGCTTATTTTCAATATTGATTCAATAATAAGCTTTGCTCTTCCGATGATGATAGGTCTTGTTTCGGGCTGCTATTCCTCAATATGCGTAGCTACTCCGCTTTGGGTAATGTGGAAAAATCACAGCGATAAGAAAAAGGCGGAGAAAGAGAACAAAAATAAAAGGGGCAGCAAAAAGGCAGTCAGGGATTCCAAGAAGAAATCCGATAAAAAGTCTGATAAAGCATAATATGAAGCTGAAAGGAGAGCGGAAGATATTTCTGCTCTCTTTTTTCAAAAACTATGGAAATTTATGTACATATATGTTATAATTAGGTTATCTTAAAAAAAGGAGCGAAGGTTATGCAGAATATATGGCATGATATGGATTCGGCGAGGATAACGCCGGAAAATTTTATGTGCGTAATAGAAATACCGAAAGGAAGTAAGGCAAAGTATGAGCTTGACAAGCAAAGCGGGCTTCTTAAGCTTGACAGGATACTCTATACGTCAACTCACTATCCTGCCAACTATGGCTTTATACCGCGTACATATGCCGACGATCTTGACCCGCTTGACGTTCTTGTGCTTTGTTCGGAGCAGATATATCCTTTGACGCTTGTGCAGTGTTATCCTATCGGATATATTACAATGCTTGATAACGGGAGAAATGATTACAAAATTATAGCTATTCCGTTCAATGATCCTACGTATAATTCGTATACAGATATTTCGGAAATACCGAATCATATATTTGACGAGATGACTCATTTCTTTTCTGTTTATAAGGCACTTGAGAATAAGGAAACCGTTGTTGATGAGGTACGTGGTAAATCGGAGGCAATTGAAATAATCAAAGAAGCTATTGATAATTACAAAGAAAAATTCAGTACAATGTAACCGGGCGAAGGGAAATATCAATGAGTAAAAAGGAAAAGAATAAGATTAATACTGATACAGGGGAGAATAAATCAGAAAAATTTCCGAATATGGGGGACAAGCCGACACCGAAAAAGAAGGTAAAGGCGCCTCCGAAAAAGCGAATAAAGCTTTTGCAGACGCCGACACGGATAATCAAGATTTTTATGGTGTTATTATATGCTGTAATAATTTTTATGCTCAGTTCACCTTTTATAACAGCGACTTTCTACATTACAAGTGACCTTGGAGCCACTACCGACCCATCAAAAGCTTATTCAAAATATTCCACGCAGGAGCAGATTGATGCCGCCGAAAAGGAATTGAGTCTGGCATTTGACAGTCTTGAAAAGAAAACCGATGCCGAATCAACAGAGCCGAAAATTGCTGTTTCCACAGCTGATATGGACTGGACGTACCATGTGGCTGACGGAGTTGATTATCAGGATTTGGTCTTACTGGTAGAGAAGGCAGTACATACGGACAAAAGTATATATACTGAGGAAAGTGTGGAAAAACTCAATCAAGCCACACTAAAAGCTCAGAAGGCTCTTTGTTCAACAGTTACGGTATCACGTTCTATAATTCAGCTTATGTTTAGCGGAGATGTAAGCGGCACGAGTCTGGACGGCATTGGTGAAATAATTGTTAATGTGGTTTTAGTTTATGGAATAGCATTATTGCCGGTTATCGGAGTTTTTGTAACTATTTTCGACAAAAGGCGTCATATTAAAAATATATGCGGTATTGTGGTTTCACTTCTGTGTCTTATGGACATATTTGCGACGGTGTTTCCGAATGTGGATTTAGGTGCTGTTATGACTATTGTGGGTTATATTTTTCTATTTGTGCTTTCCATCGGAGGTATATATGCAAAGCAACAGGAGGATTATATAGTAAGTCATCCGGAGAAGGAAGCCGAATTTACAGAAAAGCATCCGCAGTTTGTCAAGGCTCTTATAAATTATAAAAGAGTTACCATGAAGAAAACCATAGAAGAAGAGGAACAAGAGGAGCATGAGCGTTTGTCAAAAAAGAGTTCTAAGAAATAACATAGGAAATAAAAAAGTCCCGTTTGTCGGAAATGTCGTATAAATAATTTATTTCAGAAGAGAATATATCATGTAAGGAGAGATAGTTATGTCATTAGAGCTTACAAACAAAACCTTTGATGAAGAGGTATTTTCATCGGAAAAACCTGTGGTTGTAGATTTTTGGGCGGATTGGTGTATGCCGTGCAAGATGCTCGCACCGGTATTGGAGGCTGTTGAGGAGGAGAATCCTCAGGTTAAATTTGCAAAGGTAAATATTTCGGAATATCCGGATATCGCCGAGAAATTCGGAGTTATGAGCATACCTACACTTATTCTGTTCAAGGACGGAGATAATATTGATGCATCGGTAGGTCTTATTTCAAAGACAGAAATAGAAAAATTCATAGACCAATAATTATTACAGAAACAAAAACTAAAATCCCTGCGTAAACCGTTCGGTAACGCAGGGATAAATTTTTTATCCTATAAGTTTTTCCACAGCCGCAAGCTTAGCACTCAGGCAGAATACCTCCATGGCTGTTTTAAGCTCGTCAATCGGGGGATAGGTGGGTGCAATGCGTATGTTGCTGTCTTTGGGATCCTTACCGTAGGGATATGTTGCACCGGCACCCGTAAGGATAACACCTGCCTCCTTACAGAGCTGAACAACTCTTGCAGCGGTACCCTCAAAAACATTAACACTTACAAAATATCCGCCGTTTGGCTTCACATAAGAGATAATTCCGTATTCCTTAAGCTCGCTTTCAAGCATATCAATAACAAGGTCAAATTTTGGTTTTAAAATGTTTTTGTGTTTTTGCATATGAGCAAGCACACCGTCAAGATTTTTAAAATACATTGTATGACGAAGCATATTTATTTTGTCATAGCCTATTGTCTGGAAGGTATATCTTTTATTGAGGAGGTCAAGGTTATTTTTGCTTGCCGCAATTGCCGCAATGCCTGCACCCGGGAATGTTACTTTTGAGGTTGAAGCAAATTCAAAAACCATATCCTCATTTCCGTTTTTCTTAAGCTCATCAAAAATATTAAGGAGTTTGTCGGGTGTATCGCTTATATCATGTATAACATAGGCATTATCCCACATAATCCTGAAATCCTTTGCGGCGGGCTTAAGTGCGGCAAATCGCTTTACGACCTCGTCCGAATAGGTTATACCCTGGGGATTGGAATATTTCGGAATACACCATATACCCTTGACAGCAGGGTCGTTTTGCACAAGTTCCTCAACCATATCCATATCGGGACCATATTCATTCATAGGAATATTTACCATTTCTATGCCGTAATATTCCGTAACACCGAAATGTCTGTCATAACCGGGAACAGGACAAAGGAATTTAATCCTGCCCTGCTTATTCCACGGTCCACAGCCGGCACCGTTTTCCATAAGACAGCCTATGGTATCAAACATCAGGTTCAGGCTCGAGTTACCTCCGATAAAGATATTTTCGGGACTTACCTCAAGTATTTCCGCAAAAAGCCTTTTTGCCTCGATTATTCCGTCAAGACCGCCGTAATTCCTTACATCGGGACTGTCCTCTGTTTTGAAATTTGTTTTTGATGTGACAATGTCGAGTATTCCATTTGAAAGTTCAACCTGATCGCTTCCCGGCTTTCCTCTTGCCATATTCAGAGAGAGACCTCTTGCTTTATATTCGGCATAGGCTTCAGTCAGCTTTTTATATTCCTCCTTAAGAGAGTCCTTATTCATTGATGAATATGTCGGCATAAATATTCCTCCTATAATACCTGCAAATTTTTTATATTTAAAAATTCAAAAATATGAAAACTACAATAATAATTCTAATATATTTGACATAAAAATGCAAGTCTTATTTCATTTTCTTGCAAAAACCATGATTTTGACAAATATTTAACACATAGCTGCCGATTTTTTGTTTTTATTCTATAACAGAGGATGCATACATAATATAAATATCGGGAGGTGCGGATATGCGGAATAGGAAAAGGATTAGTATAATGTTATGTGTTTTCCTTACGATAATATTACTCTCGTCCTGCAAGGTCTCTCCTCCGTCTGACGCATCGGAGGAAATAGCAGCCTATGCATGGATAAGTCAAAATGAAACAGGGGAATGCAGAATGAGCTTTGATGGAGATAATATAATTCTTTCATGCAGGCTCAGTGATAAGGAAAGCATGAAGCTTGAGGGCAGATATTTTGCGGATGGCGACACAATAACAGTGGAAAGCGAGGATTACGGTACGGTGTCGTTTAAATTCAAACTTGAAAATGAAAAGATGACTATTGATATGTATAATATGAGCATTGTGTTTACAAAAGAATAACAGTTGTTCAAAACTAACTAAAAACATAATAAAATTTTGTTTATCCCGACATTAACAAAAAGTAAAAAATTTATTTATTTTGGAGCCGAAAAATGCTATAATATGAATGATATTTCAGCTATGCCGAGTTCTCTGTCCGGCAAATCTAAGGCTGAAAAGAAACGAAAAGGAGATAAATATTATGAAGGTTAAAAAGCTTTCAAAACGTATTCTCGCCTCCTTTATGGCAGTGATGCTTGCTATCAGCTGCTTTATTGTCCCCACTATGATTGCCGGTGCGGCAGGGGAGATAACGGTCAAGCTTCATTATCTGCGTGAGGACGGAGTGTACGATGAGTGGGATGTGTGGTCCTGGACTGAGGACGGCGGAGCTCCCAATGGCGAAAAAACCTCGGAGGGTGCTTATGTGTTTGATGATACTGCGCCCGATGAAAACGGTGTCGTTTGTACCTTGACACTTACAGAATCCGCTCCGAGACTTGGCTTTATAGTAAGAAAGCCCGGTTGGACCGCAAAGGATTATGAGTCGGATCTTTTCATTGATCTCAGCGATGTAATTTCCGGTACGGTTGAAGTATATTACAAGTCCGGAGATCCTAACTTTGAAACAGACAAGAGCGGTGCAGTTACGGGTCTTACTCTTAAATCAGCCAAGGCTACGGATCACACTGTTATCGAGTTTGAATTCACAAAAGCTCCTGACGAAGAGGTTACAAAGGATAACTTCTCTATCAAATCTCTCAGTGGTCAGGAGATCGAGATAACAAGCCTTGAGCTGTCCGGAACTACAGGTACATTGCAGCTTGGCACAGAGCTTGATTATTTCGGTGAGTATACAATGACCTTTACAAGCAGCAGCGGCGAAAGTACTATAAGTGTTACTATGCCTGATTACTACTCCTCAGAGGAATTTGAATCACAGTACACATATGACGGCGATGACCTCGGAGCCACATATACAAGCGACAGCACATCATTCCGTGTATGGGCTCCTACAGCACAGAAGATAGAGCTTAACATCTATGACGAAGGCGACGGCGGCACAGCTGCAAATGTTGTTGAAATGACAGCAGATGTAAAGGGTACGTGGGTTGCAACGGTCGAAGGCGATCTTAATAAGAAGTATTATACATACACAGCTTATTTTGATGGAAAGGTAAATGCAGATATCGTTGACCCGTATGCTAAGTCTGTCGGCATAAACGGCAAGAGAGGTCAGATTCTTGATATGTCTTCAACAAATCCCGACAACTGGGACGGCGACAGCAGACATACCTACGAGAATGTAACAGATATGGAAATTTATGAAGTTCATATCAGAGATTTCTCAATCGCAGAAAACAGCGGTATACAGAACAAGGGTAAGTATTTAGCCTTTACAGAGAGAGGAACAACTACCCCTGACGGCGTAAAGACAGGTGTGGATCACCTTGTAGATCTCGGAGTAACATCAGTGCATATTCTTCCTTCCTACGACTTTGGTTCGGTAGATGAGACAAAGGGTGGTTATAACTGGGGTTATGACCCGGTCAACTACAATGCACCCGAGGGTTCATATTCAACTGACCCGTATCATGGAGAAGTAAGAGTAAATGAGTATAAGCAAATGGTTCAGGGACTCCATGATGCAGGTATAGGCGTAATCATGGATGTTGTATATAACCATACACAGACATCTGATTATTGTTTCAATCAGCTCGTTCCGGGATATTTCCACAGACCCGGTTCCAACGGCTCAGGCTGCGGAAATGACGTAGCAAGTGAGCGTTCAATGGTAAGTAAGTTTATTGTGGATTCCGTAAAGTATTGGGCAGAGGAATATCATCTTGACGGTTTCCGTTTTGACCTTATGGGTCTTATTGATGTTGATACTATGAATGGTGTTCGTGCAGCACTTGATGAGATTGATCCCACGATCGCAATCTACGGCGAAGGTTGGTCAATGACAACAGTTACAACAAAGGATGTTCCGCTTGCAACACAGACAAATGCAAAACTCACACCGGGTATAGCATATTTCAGTGACAACATCCGTGACAACATAAAGGGTAATGTATTTGAAGCTGAGCAGAAGGGTTATATTAACGGAGCAATTTCGTTCCGCAGCAGCCTTATTGAGTCACTTAAGTCTGCAATGTCATGGGCTCCGTCACCGTCACAGGTTATTAACTACGCAGACTGCCATGACAACTATACGCTTTGGGATGAGGTAAGAACATCAAGTCCCGAAGACACGTTAGAGGATCAGATCCGTCAGAATAATCTGGGTGCTGTTATAGTACAGACAGCTATGGGTACTCCGTTTATGATGAGCGGTGAGGAATTCCTCAGAACTAAGACAAAAGAAGACGGCACATTCGATCACAACAGCTATGCATCGGGCGATGCGGTAAATGAACTTGACTATTCACTCGTTGCACAGAATCAGGCAGTATA
>CANPXK010000072.1 GCA_947585965.1 uncultured Clostridia bacterium | reverse complement strand
AATTCACTTTATCGGACTAAATTCTATCATTTCTCAAGGTAATTTCTACTGTCTTCCTACTGTGGAATTTACTTTGAAAAATAACAACGCTCTTTTACTTTATCAAATCTGTATCTTGTTAGTGACTTTAGCTCTTAGTTGTGGTATAATGTGTCTGAGTAGGACTTCAAGTCCACATCAGACATTAACATAGCTGCAATGGTGTGAGTGTCTACCTTATCCGTTTTTGTCTTTCTAAGGCTTAGACTTTTTCTGTAAAGATTGGTATGTAACGGGTTGATAACGTAGGTCGGCAAACCCTTATCGAGGAGATAGCCTAAAATGTTGTAGCTGTAATGTCCTGTGGCTTCGAGTCCTACTTTTATTTTTTGCGGACTTTCGGCTGCACAGCAGATCTTCTCGTAACGGCTGTCAAAACCGGCACGATTGTTGTGTATGACAAATGGTTTAAAAAGAACTTCGCCTTCCGAATTCATGATAAAGCAATCGTGCTTATCTTTTGCAACATCAATTCCGACATAAGTTATAGCAATACCTCTTTTGAATTATTTTCGACACTGTTTAGTCCACGGTACTCCTTGCGCTCGTAACCTTGTGCTAAATAAACCGTCATGCGGTATCTAACTAATCAACAACTGTACAAAGGACCTGTGGTCAGAGCCTTTCTGTAACCGTCTTGCGGTAGGAGGTCAAAACTGATCCACAGTATCTCTAAACAGTATGGCGTATAGTCCTTGGAGAGGGACTTTAAACACTACTACTTTATAATACAAGGATGGTGATTTACTATGGGATTCTTCAGCGGCATTTTCCGGTCGAGTACGGCGGCGACCTCTACCTCGTCAACGGTAATATGCTTCTGCTCGGCAGTGACGGGACTTTTGCAAATATTATAACTGATTCTAAACAGAAGGAGGAAAACACAATTGAATAAGTTTGGGAACTTTGCCGAGAACAGCGACGGCACCCGCACCCTTTACCTGTGAGGCTCTATCGGTTTGCCTGAAATGGGCAGTAACCTGATGGTGAAAGTCCGATACACGCTTGGCAGTAGGAAGTGTTACCCAAAGGCAAGGGTGTCCCACCTTTTTTATTTTCCGCTATCTGTTGAATTTCAATAGACTTTATGGTATGATTGAAACAGAGTTACAATAAGGAGCAGATTTTATGGGATTGTTTCTTAATCCGGATATGGAGTTGTTTTCAATGTCCGTTGCATCGGATATTTATGTAGACAAGACAGGACTTATTGATTTTGTGAATCGCTTTATAGGAAAAGAAAGACCATATTTAGCATCCAGCAGACCGAGAAGATTTGGCAAAACAATGGCGGCTAAAATGCTTGCTGCTTACTACAGCAAAGGTTGCAATTCAAAAGAACTGTTTAATGGACTGAAAATTGGTAAACTGGTTTCATTTGAAAAACACCTGAATAAATTTGATGTTATTCTTATGGACCTGCGTTGGATGTATGGCATTGCACTTGAACAGAAGAATGAAAACCAAGATATACGAATCATACCATTTATACAAAGTCTTGTTATCAATGAATTAAGGGATACATTTCCAAGTATTGTAGAAGAGCATGATGTTTCCCTGCCGGCTGTTCTTGCGAAAATCAACAATAGAACCGGTAAAAAGTTTGTTGTTATCATTGATGAATGGGATTGTATTTTCCGTGAAGATAAAAATAACATGGAACTGCAGAAAGAATATATTGATTTTCTGCGTGGAATGTTTAAAGGTATAGTAGCAGATAAATTTATAGCTCTTGCTTACATCACAGGCATACTGCCAATTAAAAAATATGGAACAGAATCTGCTCTGAATAATTTTCGTGAGTTCACAATGTTAGACCCACTTGGAATGTCAGAATATGTAGGTTTTACGGAAGATGAAGTGACACATTTATGTCACGAACATAATATGTCTTTCGATGATATGAAACACTGGTATGATGGATACTCATTCGAAGAAACAGGTCATGTCTACTGTCCAAATTCTGTTGTTGAGGCTATAAACAATAGGAAATTCAAGAATTACTGGACAAAAACAGGAACATATGAAATCTTGAAATCATACATTGCAATGGATTTTAAAGGCTTGAAACAAAATATTGTTGAAATGCTTGCAGGAAACAGATGTAAAATCAACACAAACAGGTTTCAAAATGATATGACAACCTTTACGGATGCAGACGATGTTTTAACATTATTGATACATCTCGGCTATTTAGCTTATGACAGCGAAAAGGAAGAAGCATATATTCCAAACAGTGAGGTTCGCTCCGAAATGATAAATGCCGTGTCCGGTGATGGTTGGGAAGAAGTTTACAAAGCCATAACGGATTCCGAAAAGCTGCTGAAAGCAACATGGGCAATGGAAGAAGACAAGGTCGCCAAAATGATACACGATGTTCACACGGCCAATTCATCGAGCCTTGTCTATAACAATGAAGTTTCTCTTTCGAGTATCATCATGCTTGCCTACTACAGTGCTGCCAAGGATTATACGGTCATCAGGGAAATGCCAACAGGTGAGGGCTTTGCAGATATGGTGTTTATCCCGAAAAGGTCAACCAATGTTCCTGCAATGATAATCGAATTGAAGTGGGATAAGAGTGCCGAAGGAGCGATAAGTCAGATAAAAGATAAGGGGTATGTTGATGCATTGAAAGAGTACACAGGCAATCTTCTGCTGGTAGGTATCAGCTACGATAAAAAGACAAGAGTACATCAATGTAAGATTGAAAAGTACGAAATGAAATAACACACAAGACCCGCCTATCATCACTCCGAACTAGTGGTAAAAGATAAGCGGGTCGATATGTTTCTGTGAACAGGCAAAACGAAAATGTGAAACGACAGACTTTTTGCCTCTTCGAGCCATATGGAGACGGTGGTATTGATGTCACGGATAAAAGACTGACCACCGAAAAAGTGCTATATTTACAGGCTTTTCGGGTATTTGAATGGTAGTGCTGATGAGTTGAATTAACTGCAAAAATCGCTCTGTCAGAATATAGTGTGATATGGTGGTTATTTAAGCCGTGGGAGATATACAATGCCGCATAGTATAAAATGGGTCTTTTTCGATATAGGTTCCACTCTTGTAGACGAAAGGGCAGCGTATAAAAGAAGAATCGAAAAAACCGTCAACGACAGTAATATTTCGTATAATGCTTTTTATGATAAAATGCTTGAATATTACCGTGAAAATAAGGATGGCTTTAAGGAAACGGCAAAGTATTCAGGGCTTAAGCCGGCACCTTGGAACAGTGATGATGAAATTCCGTATCCTGATGCGGAGGACTGTCTGAGTAAGATAGAGAATATGGGGTTAAAAATCAGGATAATTGCAAATCAGAATTACGGCAGTAAGGAACGTCTTAAGAAATTCGGACTGCTTAAATATATAGATTTAGTTATCGCATCTGCCGAAGAGGGGATAGCAAAGCCGAATCCGGAAATTTTTAAAATTGCTCTTGCCCGTGCCGGATGCGAGTCTTATGAGGCTGTAATGGTCGGTGACAGGCTTGACAATGATGTGGTTCCTGCAAAATATATCGGGATGAAAACAATATGGATAAAACAAGGTTTTGCGGCTCTTTGTTCTGTACGTTACGATAATGAAAGACCGGACTGTATTGCTAACAGCTTGGGTGCAATACCGGAATTATTGAAAACATTCAGGTATGTTTAGCTATAAATAAAAATGTTGTCAAAAAGTACTCTTGAGTCAAAGGTACTTTTTAACAACAGAATTTCAAGAAGATATTCGGTGTAAAAGCTGAATATCTTTTTTATTATTCTTTTTCATCATTATCCATATTATCCAAGGCATATTCACACGCCTGGATGACAAAACCGGAGAAAGTTACATTTTGATTTTTTATTGTACCCTCTATTCGTTCGATTAGGGGAACAGGAAAACGTATAGTTTTATTTTCGGTTTCTTTTTTATTTTCTTTTAGTTGAAAAGCCATACACAACACCTCCCATATTACTTATAATATTACAATTTGCTTGATAAATATGCATTGCAATTAGTACAATAAAATGCATGATAAATAGTATTGCAATATAAGGAGAAGTATGATATAATTTCCGTAATGTGCAGTATCAGCAAGATATTGAACAAGCTTTTTTCATTTGAAACTTGTGATGATGAAAATAATTAAATGACCATTGAGGGATGTATCTTACCCAAGGGCATAAAGGAAAAATTTCAGTTCTGTTTGATGTGGAAATTCATGCCTGGATAACCTTTAATAACCATAAAGACATCTGAAATTTGACAGGATATACAACTATCAGCAAATCGTGGACGTTTATAATTCTTGCTCAAAATATTGCGGATAATGTCAAGAATACTAAAAATTGAATTGAAAGGTTTGGTAATTATGAAGTGTAAAAGTTGCGGAGCTGAGGTTGGTATGGAGTATAGACTGTGTCCGTATTGCCGTGCCGAGATTGATTATTCGAACGGTATACAGAAAAATGGCGGTAATCAGCCTGTGATTGTAGTACAAAATGTTCTGAGTAATCAGAATACTAATACTGTGACCGATAGGTATACGAGGAACAGACGGTGTAGTCCGAAGAAAAAGAATACTGCTCTTATTTTATCAATTTTTGGAATGTTTGGCATACATAGGTTCTATGTAGGAAAGGTTGGTTCGGGTATTATTTACCTTTTTACAGGCGGAATCTTTTTCTTTGGATGGATTTATGACATGATAAAAATAGCAAGTGGGACTTTTACAGATGGTAATGGTCTGCCAATTACCAAATAAACATCTGCATTTTTGATGACGGAAAATCAACGAAAAATTGGGAAGGAATTTTATATGAGCCGCCAACATACCGGGAAAAAATAAAAAGCGTGGCTGAGTTGTTATTATATTTTTGATACTGTGAAGAAGATGTTTGTTAATCATTTTAGTTGGAATATGAAACAGTGTATTTCAGCTTCGGTTACCCGTATAACTGTATAATGACAGGTCCTACAAGAATTATTCTCAATGATAAGGACTATCAACAATTATATTCGGATAAAATAAATTGAAAGAGCCGGAAAGGAAAAGACAATGCTGTTTTCGCTTTAGCATGATATAAAAAATCCGCTTTCGTCTTATAAAGCTATACTCAAATGCAATATCCAAAGGACTGTATACCGATAGAGAAAAACAAAATGAAACAGCGGCTGTACTTTGCTCAAAGATGAGCTTCATACATTTTTGACAGTTTCCGGAGAGGTTCCTATGTCGGCGGCGGTCTTGGTCTTTACATATGAGGCAGACTTATGCACGCTATGGACGGCGATATGGTTGCCGGAATAAAAGATACCTATATGAAAATCATGGTTGTTTGCAGAAAGAGGTTATAGTTGTCTGATATTTTTATACGGAAAAACCGATATATAAAACGATTTATTGGTACATTTTGTTCCATTTATTTATTTGATTATTGACATAGGTATAGGATTATACTATAATTAAATCAGATCCTGGTATATGGAGAGAATAATATGAATAAAACGATTGTGCGGATCAAAAACATAGAAATAGAAAATTTTAAAAATGTCAGGTATGGAAAAATAAGCTTTGAAAATAAGAGCAAGTCCTATACCTCAAGTATATTGGGATTATACGGACAAAATGGTTCGGGAAAAACTGCGTTAATTCACGCAATCTCTCTGCTGAAAATCGTACTGTCCGGTAAGCCTGTGCCTCATGAATTGGTGGATTTTATTAATGTTGATGCTGAATATGCTTCATTGAAATATGGATTTATAATATCCGATAATGAAAGCGGTATGGAATATACTGCTTTCTATAAATTCCGTATCGGTAAGAGTTTTGACGAAACTGTCAGCAATACAGAATTCAATAATGATAATGCTGTTAAATACAAGGCAATTGTATTTGATGAGGTTATTTCCTGTTCGTATAAATCTTCAAGCGAACATTCAAAGCTTCAGAATATAATAGATACACGGACGGAAGGTGTATTTTTACCCGCTGCCAAATACGAGCTTCTTGTCGGGAACAGCAATAAAATTATGACAGAGCTTCTTGCGGATAAAAGGATATCATCCGCTACCTCAAGATCCTTCATTTTTTCAAGGGAATTTTTGAATGTACTGCGTAAAAACTGCAAGATTAAACCATATCTTAAATTAATTGAGAGCTTAGTTTATTACGGTAATTTTGAATTATTTGTGATCAATACGACAAGCTCAGGGTTAATCACAATGAATACATTGCCCCTGACTTTTAAATTTGAGGAGGACGGGGAAGCTTCATTGGGAGTTATAATGATTAATCTGAACAGTGTTACTATGATTCCAAAAAAAGCTTCCGATATAGTAGGCAAAGTTGTAAACAGTATGAATATTGTTCTGAGGCAGCTTGTCCCGGGGCTGACCATAGGTTTGCAGTTATCTGGAACGGATTTGTTTCCTGACGGCAGAGAAGCCTATAAGGTATATCTTGTGTCATATAAAAACGGTAAGGAAATTCCGTTGCAGTACGAGTCAGAGGGTATAAAGAAGATAATTTCCATTTTGCAGCTTTTAATTGTTTTATATAATAATCCTTCTATTACCGTTGCAATAGATGAATTGGATTCCGGTGTTTTTGAATATCTTCTCGGGGAATTATTGCGTATTATTTCAGAGAAAGGCAAGGGACAATTAATATTTACCTCACATAATCTCCGTCCGCTGGAAACCTTGGATCGCGGATTTATAGCCTTTACTACAACGAATCCTGATAACAGGTATATACGTTTTACCAATATAAAATCAAACAATAATCTGAGGGATTTTTATTATCGTGATATTATGCTCGGCGAGCAAAGTGAGGAGGTATACGAGTCCACAAATAATTATGAAATAGCTCTTGCGTTCAGAGAGGCCGGTGAATGGCATGGCTCGTAAAAAAATATTATTTGTAATAGTTGAGGGCAGATCCGACGAGGAAGCTCTTGGCGTCATTTTGAATCGTATTTATGATTATAATGCTGTTTATATCCATATAATGCATAGGGACATAACAGCGGAAAGGGGCATATCTCCGGATAACATCGTTTCTGCACTTGGCAACGAACTGCGAAAGTATGCAAAGGATAATCATTTCCTGAAGACTGATTTTAGTGAAATAATTCATATTGTTGATATGGACGGTGCTTATATACCTAACCAAAATGTCATTCAAGATGATACAGCATATAAAACGATATATTCGACTGCGGATATACGGACAAACAAAAAATCAAAAATTGAAGCCCGTAATGTACAAAAGTCCTCGAATGTAGATCGTCTATGTAAATGCACGAAAATCTGGGATATAAAATACAGGGTATTTTATATGTCATGCAACCTCGACCATGTTCTTTATAATAAACTAAACAGTAATGATGAGGAAAAGGAAGAGGATTCTTATCAGTTTGCCAAAAGATACCGTGATGATATACCTGCTTTTCTTTCATTTATATCAGAATCTGATTTTTCTGTATGCACATCCTATGATGAATCGTGGGAATATATAAAACAGCAGCTCCACTCCCTGGAAAGATATACTAATCTGGGATTATGTTTTCTGAATGATATTAAAATTAAAAACTGACAATTTATATAATGATGGCTGTCGTACCGCTTTTTTACTGTAACTGTACGGCAGCCTTTTATTTGGGTAAGAGTTTTTATTTAAAAATAAAATTTTCTAAAATCAATGCAACCTTTTAATAGAAAATACGAGTAGATAATCAGAAGCGGGAAAGGGGGCTTTTTTATGAATGATGAAGAAATAATCGGTCTGTATTGGAAAAGAAACGAAAATGCAATTACCGAAACGGCGGCCAAGTATGATAATTACTGCTATTCAATTGCATATGGAATTTTAGCCGACAGGGAGGATTCAAAGGAAAGTGTTAATGATACATATCTTGCCGCCTGGAACAGTATGCCTCCGCATAGACCTTCTGTGCTTTCAACATTTCTTGGAAAAATAACAAGGCGTATATCCATTGACAGGTGGAGAAAGAAAAATGCGGGCAAACGTGGGGGAGGACAGATAAGTGAGGCTTTGGAGGAGCTTGGAGAATGTGTATCGGATAAAAATAATGTAGAGCAGAAAATTGAACAGGAAGCGGTTGTGCAGGTTATTAATTCTTTTCTGAAAAAGCTTCCCGATACCGAGCAAAAGGTTTTTATATGTCGGTATTGGTATCTTGAGTCTATAAACACTGTTGCAAAGCAGTTCGGTTTCACTCAGAGCAAGGTCAAATCAATGCTTTTCAGAACAAGAGAAAAGCTCAGGGTGATACTTACGGAGGAGGGATTATTATGAAAACTTCGGAATTGTTGGATTTTATCGGTGAAATTGATGATGAGCTTATTTTAAATGCCAAAAATAATCAGAAAAACAAAACCAAAAGACATACAGCGGTTAAATTAAAGGTGTTTGCAGGAATTGCGGCAGCTTGTGTTTTATTTTTGGCTATAAGTATTTTTTTGACAAATTATTTGTTTAATAATGTGAATTATGGAGACGGAGGTGTAACCGGAGGCTTGGATAAAATAACGAGCGAGGTTATTGAAAGCTCCGAGGAAATACTGATATTGAAAGATAAATATCCGATTTTTTATGTAGAGGGGGATCGTATACTTTCTGTGGATGTTGAACTTAATTATGATCCGAATGATATATTTGAGGAGTGGAAACGAAGAAACAATATAGGCAGTGATGTCAGCCTTATCAGTGTTTGTATAGAAAGCAGCGATACGACCTCAACATATGAATATAAAGGTGAGAGTGTTGCTGAACATACGGTTGGTGATAATTATATTTTAAATATTACCGTTTCAAAAAATATACAAAAATATTACGGTAAGGATGATTCGGGGCTTTTGCTTGAATCGCTGAAGCGAACCATGCTTGCGGACAGTGATATGAATATAGACGAATATAATCTTATTTTGAAATGAATATTGATGCCCTCCGCAGAAATTCAGTTGTGATCTCTGCGGAGGTTTTTCTTTTTGTATACAGTAACCTATACAAAAATAATACGAGTAGATAGTTGAAGTGTTATTTTTGGAGGGAACGAAAATATGAGATTTTTAAAGAAATTCTATCCTTTGATATCCGCACCTGTTTTTACATTCGGAATACTGATTTTTGTGTTTGCTGTATATAGTATGTACCCGTTCGGTAACGGGAGTGTTGCGTGGTGTGATATGAATCAGCAGGTCATACCGCTGCTTATGGATTTTAAGGATATTCTGTGCGGAAAAGACGGATTGTTTCTTAATATGCATAATGCCGGAGGAATGAATTTCTATGGGGTGTTCTGCTTTTTCCTCTCAAACCCTTTTTCTTTTATCGTACTGTTTGTGGAAAAAGAAAATATGATATATTTTGTAAATATTCTTGTAATACTGAAGCTTACGCTTTGCAGTGCATCTGCATCATTATATTTCTGTCTGTGCAAAAGGAAGCTTTACGGCGGCATTGCCATAGTACTCAGTATTATGTACTCCCTTTGCGGATACGGTATGCTTTTTTATCAGAATATCATGTGGCTTGATATAATGTATATGTTCCCCGTTCTTATGATTGGTCTTGAAAGGCTTATAAATCAAAGGAAAAATATTTTATATATAATCTCACTATCTGTCATAATGATAATGAATTTTTATATATGCTATATGATAGCGGTTTTTATCCTGCTGTATATTTCATTGTATATGCTTACTTCACCGAAAAATCATAATTATTCCGAAGTAGCCGTTAAATTTTTGTCCGGAATGGTAATTTCCGCATTGATGACTTCAGTTATATGGCTTCCGTGTATAATTCAGATAAGCTCGTCAGGGAGAATGAAATCGCTTTCAGCCACGCTGTCCGCTTCTGATTTTTTAACAAACTATACTACTGTATTGCCCTTGTTGTTCTGTACTGCATTTATTTTCCCGATTATTCTTTTCTATGCTTTCGGCAGTAAAAAACGAGATGTTGAAAAAAGAAATAATCTGATAATTTTTGCGTTTTTGCTTATACCGTTATTTATTGAGCCTGTAAACCTTATGTGGCATACGGGGAATTATATGTCATTCCCTGCAAGATACGGATTTATTACAATCTTTATGGGACTGGTATGCTGCGGTGATTTTTTCAGCGGCGGCGATAGTGATAAAATAAGAATACCGGCAGTAAAACAGGGAATTGTCTTTGTACTTTTGTCAGCCGCGGTATTTTTATATTATCTGTTTACAAGCGGTTATATAGACAAAAACTTTGGAAAGCTTACGGAATATACGGCTTCGCTGTGGGGTAACAGTTCATCCTTTGACGGATTGGCAGAGCTTTTTGTAATAACAGTTCTATGCTATGCGTTGGTTTATCTATGCTATCGGAAAAGATTTTTATCAAAGCAGATTTTTTCGCTTCTGATTGCAGCAGTATGCGTTTTTGAGAGCATGGGGAACATAAGGATATATATGGTAAGTCCGGCTGTCAATAATCCTACAAGAACGGAAACCTTTGCCGATATATCGAAGCTCGGTGATAAAATTGACGATAATGTTTTTTATAGGGTTGTTACAGATTATAAAACAGCGGATTATAATATGTCGGGTGCTCTCGGATATAATTCGATAGGACATTATACCTCGCTTACCAATCATAATTTTATGTATATGCAAAGACTTTTAGGCTACAGCACAGTATGGATGAAATCAGGTTCAAGCGGGGGTACTGAGCTTACAAATATAATATTTTCCTCGAAATACAAAATATCAAACGGATATACAGGGAAAAATCCGGTTTATTCGGCTAACGGTTTTTATATTGACGAGCTTCCCTATTACAGCGGGTTGGGTATTATTTGTGATAATGATTTCAATGACTGTACGGATATACCGTCAAATCTCACAAGGGCTCAAATACAACAATATATTTTTGCAAAAATCTATAATACGGATAAACAACTTATAAAGGAATATGACTGTGATAAGACGCAAGGCAACGGTGCTGAGTATGTCAACGGAAAATACTTTATAATCAACGGTGCGGAAATAAAGTATAACTTCTATGTTTCCGGGAAGCAGAGTATTTATGCGGACTGCTATGACAGATTTTCAAATGATTTATCCGAGGACTATTTTGACAGCCTGAATATAAAAGTTAATAATATAACAGTCGGGAGAGGGTATCCCGGGTCAGACAGTAACGGACTCTTATGGCTCGGCGAATTTGAAAATGAATACATAACCGTTGAAATAGAGGCATTAAAGAATATTCGGTGTTACAGCTTTGGTATTTTCGGCATGAATCTCGATGTTTTAACGGAAACAATAAATAATGCCGATTGTGCGAATCTTAATTGTGGCGGAGGAAAAATATTCGGGTATGTAAATACAGATGAAATCAAGACCTGTTTACTTTCTGTACCGTTCAATGAGGGTTTACAGATAAAAATAAACGGGGAAATCATACCCTGCAAGAGAGTGCTGTCGGATTTTACCGCCTTTGAGCTTAAGGAAGGGGAAAATAATATTGAAATACAGCTTATACCGAAGGGCTTTGTCGCCGGGGTAATAATTACTGCGATAGGACTAATGCTTTTCATAATATATATGCTGTTCGGTAAAAAAATAAAGATTCATAATATTGTGGTTAAGGCTGTTGAAATTATTGTAATTATTATTTCATTAGGGGGTGTGCTTATGGTATATCTGTTTCCTATGTTAATGATTGTGTTCTGACAGCAAAATCCCGGTTTTTTGTACATATAACATCAGTTGGTATCTATGCCTCTGATTTAATGTTGACAGACAGACTTTAAATATGATATATTGACTTTAAAATAGAGGTATTGCAAATATTATATACTATTTGTATATTCTATCAACTTTGTATTACAAAATGTATAGTATTTGAAGTGTATATTATTATCTGTATAATATTATGGCATATATACAATACGTATTATACCTATAGTAATATTTAAATAAACAATACTATATGTAAAGAATGGGGTAACATGGATTTTATTAAGAAGTATACAAACAATGATGAGGAAAAAATCCTCATTAAAAAGACAGACGACCTTATACACAGGAGCGAAAAGACATACAGTGTCTTATATTCGCATTTTCTTACACCTGCCGAGCAGACATTGCTCTCAAGGGTTGAGGAATTCTACGGAATGATAAGCTTTGACGGCGGCTATCCCGATGCCGAACGAAGAATGTGCAGGGTAAAGTGTGACGAGTATGCCTATGATGAGGGACTTCCTGCTATTTTGTACAGTGTGGATATCAGTGACAGCGATGCGGAAATTTCGCACCGTGATGTTCTGGGTTCGCTTATGGGGCTTGGAATTAAAAGAGAAATGGCAGGGGATATTCTTGTAAACGGAAATAAGGCACAATTCTTTTGTCATAAGTCGGTATGCGATTATGTTGAAATGAATTTGCAGAAAATCGGTAGATACAGAGTCAAAATACAAAGAGGTGTGCTTTCAGACATACCCGAGCCTGAAACGGAAACGGTATCTATAAATGTAAGCTCAATGCGGCTTGACAGTGTATGCGGAGGGTGCTTTGGCTTATCACGGACAAAGGCGGCAGAAGCAATAAAAAGAGGAGAGGTATCCGTAAACTGGCTGATAAGGTATGATGGCGACAAGGAAGTGTGTGCAGGAGATAAGCTTTCCATGAGAGGTAAGGGAAAGATTGAAATTGCAGGGATAACGGGAATGAGTAAAAAAGGCAGGCTTTTTGTGGAAATAAAAAGGTATATATAGATTTTAGAAAGTTATACAATTTACAGATTGTATTATTCTTAAAGGAAAATAAAGAAAAAGAATACAATTTGTAGAAATAGAAAAAAGTAGTTGACAAAGGGAGAAGAGTGTGGTAATATAAATAAGCTGTCGCAC
>CANPXK010000071.1 GCA_947585965.1 uncultured Clostridia bacterium | reverse complement strand
AATATAGACTATACAAGATAGAATAGATATGGAGGCTATATCATGGATATAAATAAGACTTGCTGCTTCTTCGGACATCGTGAAGTTACGCACAACATCAGACCAAAGCTGACAGTAATAATCGAAAAACTAATAACTGTGGACGGTGTTACAGAGTTCTATGTCGGTCATCAGGGACAGTTTGACAGTATGGTATATTCTATACTGAAGGAGCTTGGGGAAAAATATCCGCAGATCAGGTACACCGTTGTTCTTGCATATATGCCTGATGAACATATAAAAGAATTGTATGGCGAAGATACCCTCTTTCCTGACGGTCTGGAAACCGTTCCGAAACGATTTGCAATTTCAAAGCGGAATGATTGGATGATACAGCAGTCAAAAGTTGCAGTTTGCTATGTGTATAAGGTGACAGGCGGAGCAGCAAAGTTCAGAAAGAAGTCGAGGAAGAAATTACAGATAATAGATGTACTGACTTAAATGATAGTGCAATTTATTGTACATGATAGAAAAATCACATATTATTACATATATGTTGAATTTTAAATCAAGCTATGGTAAAATGTACATAAAAACAAAAAACGGCAGATGGGAGCAAATTATGTCAGTGAATATAGAAAGTGTAATTTCAAAATTGCGTTCACTTAATCAAAGTAAATTCGACCTGCTGACACTGGAGAAACTTTTTCAGGTCAGTTCCTATGATAATCTTTTAGAGCTGGTAGCACAACTGGAACAGCTTAAAATTATCTCGCCGATTGTGGCAAGCAAACAGAATGGTCTTAATCCGCCACTGTATAAAAAATATCGTATTCTTCCTCAGAAAACGGACAATAGTTCTGTTTTGCAGGAAATTGATTCTTTGCATTATTGGATTAATACAGAGCAATTACGCAAAAATCCTGACAGATATGTACAAAATCGTGAGATTTTATATACGCTGAGCGAATTTTTAAAAAGCCATTCCGAAACCTTACGTTCTCCTATGTCTGAAAATGAACGTGCCTATGCAATTTGGGGAAACGAAAAAATACTGGATAAAAAAGAACATATTACACTGCTTAAGAAATGCGGCATATGGGAACATCTGAATACTTATCCGACACCGGAACCGTTTTTTGAGTATCGCAGAATATCTGCACCTGCAAATGTTCTGGTTATAGAGAATAAAGATTCATGGTTTACAATGCGTAAACTTATGCTTGAATCCGGGACATACTGCTTTTTTGATACCCCTGTGGACTGCCTTTTGTACGGAGAGGGAAATAAGATTACAAATAAAGCAAGCTCTCTTGAACAATATTTGAATCTCGACAGAGTTTTTGATGGCACGGTATTTTATTGGGGAGATCTCGATCCCGAGGGAATCGGTTTCTTTCTTTCGGTCAGAGAATTGAATACAACATTAAAGATACAGCCGTTTCTGCCCGCATATCGGGAAATGCTACGTCTGTTTGAGCAGCGGCTCGGACAGGTACATGACAAGGATATGTACCGTATCAGAAAGCAGCAGAAATATCCTGCACATCCCGAGAAATTTTATAGCTGCTTTCCGGAAAATACCGCTGCAAGGCTGCAAATGCTTATGGAAAACGGGTATTATATCCCACAGGAGATTCTCAATTATCAAATCCTGAAATCACACAGCAGATAGGAGTGTGCCGTATGATACCATATCTGGAAGGCTTTTCAAAACGAATGGAACTGGTTGCCTGCATTGCTTCTGTGTTATGCAGAAGAAACCGCAATCGGGAAATCGAAAGCCGGTTTAACGGAAACGAAATGGATAATATCATTTTTTCCGTACTTATACATATCATGGAACGCACTCTTACTGATGAGAGAAAATGCACACTTGAAGATATTGAAATGTTTTTATCGGATATTCTTCCATGTTATCAAAAACATTTCAGTTCTGAGCAGCTGCGTGAGCTTACACGGTATATCGTGAAGGATATCCTTCAGAATAAAGGAGAGGGTTTTTCATTCGGCATAATGGAATATATGGAAGGAAAGATGAAAAGTCAATCCGTGCGTTTGATCAAGGATATGGTCGATGAGGATGACGAAATTTGCTATGTTCTGGAAAAACAGGGCTTTGATATGCTGTTTCGCTCCAAAGAGGTAGATGATGAGCTGGGATTTCAGATGGAGGAAATCCGTCTGGAAAAACTGATAAAAAAAGGAAATTATTCGGAAGCTTCAGCACAGAGTTCGGCACTGATTCGTATGCTTAATGAAAAACGCAGTGAAATACTTTTGTTTGAGCGGCGGCTCCGATATGATCAAAGCAGTACCTCCGGTGAGGAGTATGATACCATGATACACAGTATTAATGCCATGCTGCATGATGAATATGAAACAATGCAGGAAATTAGAAGAACATTGGATCGTGCCCAAGGTCAAATCGCAGAACAGACTGCACTAACAGAAAAACAAACCTCTGAAATAGCTGAAGCAAAACAACATTTATTCTGTATTGAACAGAATGTCACAACCATTCTGCAAAAACAGCGGCAGCTTCTGTCACAGAGCAGTCAGTTGGGGCAAATTTATCAGGATATTCTGCGTGAGTCCCTGCTTACACATCGTATACATTGTTTTGATATGGAGAAAACTATTTTGCAGCCCTTGGAACAATATGACGGAAGCAACTGTTATGAAATTTCTGCACTGTGTGCAAGGCTTATGAATCCGTTAATGCTGCCCGAAATACCTCATACACTCGGTATTGATCTCTTTTATCGCCCTCAGGAAATGCGTGAAATTGTACAGGGTGCCGATGTGGAGAGTACCGAACCGCTGGAAGACAATGCGATGGTTTCGGATTACATACACAGACGGAATACGGCACATACGGAAACCATACGACTGCTGCTTCAATATGCCGCATCACACAGTTCTCCCTTTTCACTGAAAGATTTTTGGAATTTCTGCTGTGAGCAATGCGATGTAGCCTTGCTTGCGGAAGAAAAACGTTTCTTTCTGGTAATGCTCCGGCTCTTTGAACTGGGGTGTGTAGATGTGACCGCATGGAAAAAAGAACCGCATTTTGACAACGAATGTCAGGGAGAATTTGATCTCTCATGGTCTTTGACTCAGATTATGGAAACGGACAGCAGTCTATACGGTGTCCGCCGTATTACCATAAAACCTTCAGGCGAAGTTGTCAATCTGGAAGCGGAATTCCGCGATACCATGACCGGTCTGCGGTGCCGGGAAACGATTGAAATGCATGATCTGTACTTTTTAACGGAGGTTGAAAATAATGCGTGATGCCATAAGAATTATGCAAAATCTGATTATGAATGGGAATATCAATGATCGGGAAAATCCCGAATTATTTGCTGCGGCACAGGAAGATGCCGTGCGGTCAGCACTGGAAGTATTCGAGGAGGAGTGGTCGTTTTATCTGCTCCGGACGCCACATGATTTATATCTGATACCACTTCCCGACAATGATATGTTCAGTGTTCGGCTCAGGGAATTGAGAGAACATACCGCTTCCGTTGCACGTAATGCAGATGCATATCTGCAATGCTATATTATCATGGTAATTCTGTGGATGTTTTTCGGCAGTCGTAACGGCAAACCTCAGCGTGCCTCCTCACTGCGTATCAAGGATATTGTGGAAAAACTGGACGAGCGGTTCTCTGCCGATACTACTCAGGAAGATACGGAAAATGTACAGATCAACTTCCATAAGATTGCAGAGAAATGGAAGGACAGCCTGATCCTTAGTGAAGGCAGAAAGAACAAGACGGAGATTGTACGAACAGCCTGCCGGTTTCTTGAAAAGCATAAACTCATGGAATTCCGTGATGAAGAAGATGAAGTGCGCCCGCGTCAGAGGCTTATTGACCTGATGACCTATTACTATCTGAGCGATAAACGGGTAGGGGAAATTAATGCACTTTTTGAAAAGGAGGAAAATCATGCCGGTATTTAACCGTGTACGGATAATTAACATCCGCTATGATAACAGGGAAATCTCTGACGAAATGTTTGACTATTATGACGGGTGCAATGCACTCATGAACCTGGCAAACGGCAACGGAAAGACTGTTATTGTGGAAACACTGTTCCAGCCTATAAGACCGAATATGAGTATCGGTAAATGGAAGATCACCGATTATCTGACAGGAGATCAGCGCCCGTCCTTCGTAATGATAGAATGGCTTCTTGACAATACAAAAGATAAAACATACTTCACCACGGGAATATGCATGAGCGTAACACGGATTGAACAGGAGGATTCCCAGCCGATCCGATCACTGAAATATTTTACATTCACGCATACCTATACACAAGGAAATGCATTTGACATTAAAAATATACCGCTGCTTCCGGAAAAAAACGGAAATGCAAAATATCCGACCTATGATGAGGTCTGGACACTTCTCAAAAAATATAATAAACAGCATCCGGAATTTTCTTTATTCCGTAAACAGGAGCGGAAAGACTATCAGGTGCATCTGCGGCAGCACAATATTTTTCCCGAGGAATGGGCACTCTTGGAAACCGTAAATCAGGCTGAAAACGGCGGCGGTATGGGAAAACTGTTTGAATCCTGCACAACATCCGATCTGCTATTTGAACGCTGGATTCTGAAAAAAATCAGCGATACCCACCGTGAACAACGCAGTACCCTGATGGATGCACTGACAAATCTGACACGTCCGATGATTGCAAGTGATCAGAAACTTCGTGAAAAGAAACAAGCAGAGGATATAGCAGAACAGCTAAAGAAATTTGAACAGGTATTTCATACTTATACAGATGCCCTTGACAAAAAAGAACAGCAGGAACGACGACTTGCAGGAATGTTGCTTCATACTGAAATATGCTATCAAAATAAAGACCAAGAAATGGCTCGGGCACAAAATGAACAGAATCTCTGCGATGAAGAGGAAAAACATATTCATCTTGAACAGCTTTCGGAACAGCACCACAATCTTACCGCAAAATTACAGACTGCCGAAGAAAAAGTCAATTTTTTGAAATCACAGATGCCGGAATATGAAGAAAAAGCTGAAAATGCAAAAAAGGCATGGCGTCTTATGCAGGCGGCGGAGTACATGAGTGCAAAAAAATATGCTGAACAGAAATTACAGACGGCACGTAATCAGCTACTGACACTCGAACGGGGAAATGATGCACAACGTCTGCAAGATCTTGGATATACGCTGCACACCGGCTATGAATGTGCTGTGGAAAATGCTTCCGGACGTTATCTGAAACTGCAGGAGCAGCTCAGAGAGCTTTCCTGTGAACAAGAAGAATGTAAGAAGAAACGAAAAGAACTGTCGGAGAAGCAAAGTATATTAATTGGACACAGAGCAAAGGCAGAGCAGAAACTGGAACAGTTGGAAACACAACTTTCAGATTATCAGGTAAAGATCGGAAAAGTGCCTGAAACCAATATCATAGGTGAGTTATTGCCGGAAAGTGTGCAGGAAATACAGGATGATTTGAATATTGAATTGGAAAAGGCAAATAACCGTGTAAAAGACATTGAACAGCAAAAGCAGCAGACGGTGCAGGAACTTAAACTTAATCAGGAAGCACAGGAGAAATCCGATACACAAATAGATGAAAATAAGGCAGAACTTATACAGCAGGATACACTGTTGAAATCGTATCAGCAGCAAATTGAGCAAATAACAAAAATATTGTCAGAATATGATATTGACGGACGATTTCTCTATGAAAAGGAAGAAAACCTTATTCGCATAAAAGAACTTTACAGCAATTTACAGGCTGAACTGGACAAAGTAAAACAACAGCTTACACAGACTGAGGACAAGCTTGAAAAACTGCGTAACGACTGTCTGCATACAGCACCGCAATTTGCAAAATTACTGTTGCAGAACGGTATATCTTTCCAGACAGGGGAATCCTATCTGAAACAGCAGAATCCCGAATTTCAGAAACAACTGTTGTCACAGAATGAACTTCTGCCATACTGTTATCTTGTCAGCGATGCCGATTATGATAAGGTGCTTACAATTCCCGAGGATGCATTTTCTGACAGGCTCTGCCCTGTTCTCAGAAAAAGAGATATCGACTTTGATATGAAAAGAGCTGCTAATCTGACGGAACTCGGAAAAATACGGTTCTACAGTCTTTATGACCGTGAGAGCATGGATCCCGAAACAAGGGAAAATTACGGTCAGAAACTAACACAGCGGCGAGAAACTCTGCGTTCCGAAATCAGAAAATATAACGAACAACTCACAATCATCCAAAGAGATATAAGTGACATCGAGAAGTTTACATTGACAAAACAGACAGTGGACGAATTGCGGCGTACATTGCATGAAACCGAAGAACATCGTGCAAAACTATTACAGGAAAGAAACGAATTGAAATCAAAAAACCAAATGCTGAATTCCCTAAATGCTTCCCTGTGTAATGAATCCGAACGTGCAAAACAGAATGTCCAACAGGCAAAGCAGAAACTTTCAGATTTTGCAGAGTACATAAAATTATCCGCAAAAGCAGCACAGGAACATCAGGAGGTTTCAAGACTCAAACGTGAGATAGGTCAGGTTCTGCAGGATATCAACGCCTGCGAAAAACATCTGGATGAATTAAACGAAACCTGTCAGCAACTTCGTATCCAACAGTCAGATGCGGAACATGACCGTAAAGATGCACAAGAAAAGAAAGCACATTATGAGCAATATAACACCGGAGAATTGCTTGACGGAGAATTGGAACAACTGGAAATGGAGTATTGGCCGCTTTATAATAAACAGGATAAGACAAGAAAAGAACTGGACGAAATTTGCAGGCAATCTCGAAAAACCATTGACTACAATGAGGAACAACTGTTCAAACGTTTTTCCGATCTGAAAGAAGCAGAAATCCCGCTGTCGTTTGATGCCGCAAGGCTGACAGAACTGGAGAAAAAGGAAGAATGTGAAAAGGATATACTTGACGGTGTTAGGAGAAAGGCGGAAAAAGCCGAAGATAAAGTGGAAATGCTGAATGAAGAACTGCAAAAAGCAGATCATGAGCTTGAACAGGCGGGTATACATGAGCCTCTGCCTTTACAGCAGATAAAGGGAAATTATACTCAAAGAATGGAAGAGAATAATGCAAAAAGGAAGGCTGCATACCTGCTGGAAAATACCGCAAGAAAGGAACTGAAAGAACTTTTATCCCGTCAGACAATACTGAAAGAACTCGTTGACAGCAGAATTTTGCAGGACAGCAGTCTGACACCGGTTGCAGAAGAAACCGACATTGATTCCGAATGTCTTGATTTCAATGCAAAAAAAGCGGATGCCGAGAAAAAATTGCAGCATATGAAATCTGTCTATACAGAGCTGCAAAAAGATTTTGTCAACAAGGATAATTGGGTCACGGATATGCTTTCCTTTATCCGCTTTGAGGACTGTGAAACTTATGAATCCTGTTATTATCTATATGAGCAGCTCAATGCCAAAGAAAAAATGCTCCAGGATGAGATAAGTATATTACAGTCGGAACTTTCAAATATTGAAAACAACCGTATGCATATAATACGTCAGATATATGAACACGCCGCATTTCTGACAAAACAAATCAAGGATATTTCATCAAATTCCTATGTGACATTACAGGGAAAACGTCAGAAAACACTGGAAATTGTTTTTCCGGAGGTATCCGATTCACAGGCAGAACAGCGTATCGCCAATCTGACAGACGAGGTTACACTGCATCTCAGGGAGCAATTCACTGCACATCCTGAAGAAGAAAATAAGCTCTATGATGCAATTTGCAGCTGCTATTCCGATCTGAAGATCTTCCATACATATACAAATCTACAAACAGTACAGATCCGTGTTTTGAAAATATTGCAGGATGAAAGAAACAGCAGGCTTGAAAAATGGGAATCACGATATTCGGGAGGCGAACGGTTTATCACCTATTTCATCGCCTATTCCGCACTTGCGGATTACACAAGAAGACAGGCGACTGCCAATCAAAACGGCGGCATCCGTTCTGTATTCCTTGTTGATAATCCTTTCGGCGAGGCTTCCTCTGAACATCTTGTAAAATCATTGATCGAAATTACAAAGAAGTTCCGAACACAATTGATATGCCTTTCCGACCTAAAACAAAGCTCTATTACAAATAACTTTGATTTAATCTATCAGCTTTCTATGCGAAGGGCACTCTACAGTAACAAATCACATTTACATACAGACAATTTGATAAGTCACACAGAAACCACCGGAAACAGTAAACTTGAATTTGTTTCTTTAAAGAGTCAACTTACATTTTTTGATGATTGACCTGTTTGTCGTATAATCTTTTTGTAAACAGTTGTGTTTTTGCATACCTGTATTTTACACCAACAGTCGGATTTTTCATAGTCCGACTGTTATTTTTTTCATATTTTTTTGGGCTGCCGCTTTTATTACAGCGACAGCCCGATTTTTTATGGTTTAAGTTTTTACCTCAATGTGTTTTTTGAGAACGAAGCATACTTTTTAAGTTGTCGTGTGTTCCGAATGATGAAAAAATTATGGATTATAATATACATTATAGGGGGAATTTATTATATACATTACAGGGGGAATTCATTATGGAAAACACGGCTAACAAAATGACAATGGAAAATCTTAATAAATTTCGGGCATGGCTTGTCAGCGAGGAGCGGGAAGCCGGCACGATCCGGAAGTATCTGCGCGACCTGACGGCATTTTCCGCATGGCTCGGCGGCAGAGAACTTGTGAAGGAAACCGTCTCAGGTTGGAAGGAGCATTTGCTGGAAAACGGCTACAAACCCGTGACGGTCAACTCCATGCTTGCGGCGGTAAACACCTATTGCCGCTTTGCGGGACTTTGCATCAAGGTAAAATTCCTGCGTATTCAGCGGAAGCTGTTTCAGGAGGAAAGCCGGAACCTGAAAAAAGAGGAATACGAGCGGCTGGTTGCCGCCGCCGAAAGCACAGGAAAGAAACGTCTCTCACTTCTTTTTGAAACTATCTGTGCAACGGGTATCCGTGTATCGGAGGTAAAATACATCACCGTGGAAGCACTCCGTGCCGGAAAAGCGGAAATTTCGCTCAAGGGCAAAATTCGCACAATACTTTTGCCGGGGAAACTGTGCCGCAAGCTCTTAAAATACGCCAAAAAACAAAAAATCGCTTCGGGTGAAATCTTCATCACCAAAAGCGGTAAAGGAATGTCCAGAAAACAGATATGGGCGGAAATGAAAGCCATCTGCAAAAAAGCGGGAGTGGAAGAATCCAAGGTATTCCCGCACAATCTTCGCCATCTGTTTGCCCGGATTTATTATAAGGCTACACGAGATATCGCCAAGCTTGCCGATCTGCTCGGTCATAGTTCAATAGAAACCACACGCATTTATCTGCTCTCCACGGGAGAGGAACACGCAAGACAGCTTGAAAGGCTGGGGCTTGTGCGGTAGACAAAATTTTTATTTCGTCTATCGTTTTTTCTCAAAAAACGCGCCCTAAAGCTTTTACGAGTACATATTATCATATTTCTCAATTCAAGTCAAGCCCTTTTTTCTAAAATTTCATTTTTTTTTCATTTTTTGGGCATGACAAATCAAGACCGCATTGTGCTTTTTTTAATACGGTCTGCTTTGTTGCGCCATTTCGGAGATATCCGCCCCCATGTTTTAACCGCCTCGTGCCTTTTTATTCGGTTCTCCGGGAATGCGTAGGTAACAAAATAAAAATTTTGTGGCATTAAATGCATTCTCCCGATATAGCTGATACTTTTTTTGAAAAGAGGAAACAGTATGGATGAACATACGGACAGATACGCCGAATATGAAAAAAAGAAAAAGAGGAAAAAGATATGGATACTGATCCTCCTGTTGTTGCTGGTGACAGCAGTTGCTGTCGGCGTTTCCGTATGGGCGCTGTTTTTCCGGCAGCCCGAAGTTTCCGTACTCGCCCCGGATTATGCCCCGCAGGATATCGAGCAGAACGCCGAGGACATGGGAGACAGCAGCAAGGATAAGCTGGATGCCCCGGAGGGCGGCGGTTCTGTGAATCTGATGTTCCAGGATAAAGTTACAATTGACCTCAGCGATAATGCCGCCACACTTTATTACGGCAATCCTTCCGAATCAACACAGGACGTGCTGTTACAGATCGTCGTGCAGGATACGCTTATCGCACAGTCGGGACGGATCATCCCCGGCAATCAGGTAAAAAAGCTGAATTTGGCAGACGGAGCGAAAAAAACACTCCAGCCGGGCGGATACGACGGAAAGCTCGTTCTGTCCTTTTATAACCCGGAAACGGGCGAAAAGGCCACGGTGAATACAGAAATACCGGTAAAAATCACCGTGACCGAATGATTACGGTTTACAGCCAGCGTACTATGGCAGTAAATAAAAATTCAATTCGGAAAGGATTTGTTAAACAATGAAAATGTTATCTAAAATTTTGTCCGGAGCTATGGCTATGGCACTTGCAGCCGGAATGAGTGTAACTGCTTTCGCAGCGGATGGTACCGCGACTTTAGTACCTGAAGCGGGCAAGAACGCACAACAAACGGCTGATGTCACCATAAAAGCGACTGTCAAGGAACTGGGCGCTGTCTACAGCGTGAATGTTGCGTGGACAGACCTTGTGTTTGACTACACTGAATCTGCTCCGGCGTCTTGGGACACTACAGAGCACAAAACAGTAGCGTCGACAGGAACTTGGACGGCTGACGGCAATGGCTCTGTAACTGTCACCAACCATTCAAACGAAAATGTTTACGCAAAAATTACCTATGCCGAAGGCGGTGACTATACGAATGAAGTTTCGGCTAAAGGCGTTACCGTAACTGCCACCCCTGTTGATGCCGTCACTGAGTTGTCGAAAGGCACCCTGGCAAACAAGACGGCGATCACAGAAGGCGGAGCCTCTGCGGGTCAGAATCAGATCAAGGCTACTGTCAAGGTTGAAGGTGCGCCGACTGCGAACATTACCAGTGTTACCGCTGGTACGTTCACCGCTGTGGTTGGAACCACCAGTTCGTTGGACTAATTTCTTACAGAGGTACATAGCCCATGCCGCTTTGGCAGCGACATGGGCTACTGCTCCCTACTATGGCTGAACTTACAACGCTATACGGCGAAGTCAGTCGCAGTAGAATTCGTTGAAACGGTGCCGGTGGGAGTGCGCCTGCCGGTATCTACAACGGATTTACTGCATACTGTAGGGGCTGAGATTTACGATGATAAGAGAGGTACATGAACTCATGAAAAGATTTATTACAATCCTTCTTGCCCTGACAATGCTGGCGAGCGTGGGTTCCACCGTGTATGCAGAGGAGAGCGGTAACGGTAGTAAGGATGTCGAAATGGATGGGTCTTCCGACAACATCGGCGTTTACGGTATTTATGATTCGGCAAAATATGAAACTGTCTACTCCGTAAATGTTCAGTGGAATGACCTGGTGTTCACCTGCTCGGTGACTGGTAACATAACATGGGATCCCGGAGAACATAGATACACGGATCATCGGACATTCACATGGACGCCGCTTGCGGATAATAAAGATAATCTGAATGAGAAAAACACGGATACCAAAAAGCAGCGGAGCATCCTTGTTACGAATAATTCCAACGCGAACGTTTATGCGAAAGCCGAGCTACAAAAGGAAACTGCGATTTACGACCTCGATTTATCGGTTTCCCCCGCCGATACAAACGTGGAATTGGGAAACAAAGCATATAATATTGAAGCCGATAACTCTCAAATTTTCACGGTCACCATAAAAGAACCGACCGAGCCGGCCAAAGATATGAAAAGCGGATCATTTAAGGTCGGCACGATCACGATCACCGTATCCGCAACCAGCCTTGATTCACCGTGAGGAAGCGATTATTTGGAAAGGAATGTGTGCCTATGAAAAAGATAATAGTGCTGCTTCTTACCCTGTCGCTTCTGATATGCACAAATTCAATCGTATATGCGACTGAGGGTGATGATGGCGGCAGTGAACCCATAGCGACGGTTGAAGATACTTCCGAAACCGCCGTTGAATCATATACCAAGGAAGAAGCCGACCTGACAGATGACACAAACGAGGCAGATAAATCCGTCCCGACAGAGGAATCGGCTGAGACGGAAACAACCGACCCGGCAGAGAAATCTGTTGAGGCGGAAACAAATGTTCCTACAAAAGAATCTGAAACGACGGAAACAACCGAGCCGAAAGATGAATCTGTTGCACCGGAGGGCGATGTGTCAACCGGTAGCTCCGAGACTTCTGAGGAACCGGTCGGCAAAAAAGCGGAAGGCAATATGCAGCCTGCAAGCAATGAGGAACCTGTCCCGAACGGAGAAATGCTGAGCGATGTTCCGTCCCCGGCAGCCGTCAACAATGTCACAATTACTTGGAAGGGCATGGTTTTCACCTATCACGAAGCCACAAATGGAACTTGGAACCCCAATGCCGAAGGCGGCGCCGCTTGGGAAAATCCGACAGCGGCTTATTGGTCTTCCAGCGACTCCTCTAACAGTGAGTGTGGAACCATTACGATTCAAAACAACATAACCGACCCGGATACAATTCTGGCAACCTTCAAATTTACGCCGAATAGTATGTTTGGTTCGCACGATATTGGACTGGCTGTATCGGAAACCAAGGACGATGTAACTGTAGAAAAGCCCAGCAACAGTAACTGGTATTGGAGCGCAACAAAGACGAAAGATCTTGTGATTTCGACAGGAACATCGAAAACCATATATGTTCGCCCCGGAGTCAGTACCAGTATGTTATCAAACGAATCGTTCACAAAAATGACAAAGGATTCTCCCTTACTGTTGGGAAACATAACCATCGAAATCTCTGTGGATGTTCATGACCCGGCATCGCCCGAACAACCGGGCATAGAATAAGGGGGGTGTGAACAGTGGACGCACCTTCTAAAGAGAATAGCAGAGAAAAAGGCAGACGCCTGCTGTCCGGCGGGCGTCTGTTTGTCATTGTAGCGGTACTATGCGTTGCGAGTATCGGAATCATGATCTACGCACTGGCGACAACCGGCACAAAAACGGAGGAATTTGTACCCCCGCC
>CANPXK010000070.1 GCA_947585965.1 uncultured Clostridia bacterium | reverse complement strand
AACTTTGAGGAGCTCCTTGAGGAGTCTTTCAAAAATTATAATACAAACGGAAGGGTACACGGTGTTGTTGTAGGCGTAACTCCCACAGAGGTACGTGTAGATGTAGGCAGAAAGCAGACCGGTATCGTACCGCTCAGCGAGCTTACAAACGATCCTAATGCAAAAACGGAGGATCTTGTAAAGGTTGGGGATGAGCTTGACCTTATCATAATGAAAACAAATGATCAGGAAGGAACGATACTTCTTTCCAAAAGGATCCTCGACTCACAAAAGGGTTGGGATGAGATTGTTAAGGCCTATGAGGAGAAGGGCGTTGTACACGGTATTGTGACCGATGTCATTAAGGGCGGAGTGCTCGCTGTTTCAAACGGTGTCAGAGTATTTATTCCGGCTTCTCAGGCAACGGCAACAAGAGGAGAATCGCTTGAGGGACTTCTTAAAAAGGAAGTTGATTTCCGCATAATCGAAACAACAGGCAGAAATAACAGAAGAAGAGCAGTAGGCTCGATCCGCTCGGTTCTCAATGATGAGCGTAAGAAAAAAGAAGAGGAATTCTGGGCTTCCGCCGAGGAGGGCAAGACATATACAGGTGTTGTAAAATCCCTTACATCATATGGTGCGTTCGTTGATATCGGCGGAATTGACGGTATGGTACATATTTCCGAGCTTTCATGGAACAGGATCAAGCATCCGTCGGAGGTTGTGAATGTGGGTGATACCGTTGAGGTTTATATCAAGTCACTTGACAGGGAAAAGGGCAAGATTTCACTCGGCTACAAGAAAGCGGAGGACAACCCGTGGGAGATACTCAGGAACAATTATCCTGTCGGAACAGTAACCGAGGTAGAGATTGTTGGTCTTACACAGTTCGGTGCTTTTGCAAGAATTATTCCGGGTATTGACGGTCTTATCCATGTATCGCAGATTTCCGAGCAGAGAGTGGAGAAGCCCGAGGATGTTCTTACCGTAGGTCAGAAAGTCAATGTCAAAATAACCGCAATTGACTTTGATAAGAAGAGAGTAAGCCTTTCGATCAAGGCATTGTCCGAGGATAGTGCCGATGAGGAGACGGCTGACGAAGAATGATTTAAACTGACGGGTAGATTATCCCCCGCCTTTGAGGCATGGGGATGAATTATCTGAAAAACCGTGGGTCACACGGGGATGGCTCGTTGATACTGTGCAGATTGCTGTATCCGAGCGGAAATCCCCCGCCGCTGCAGGCGGGAGAATATGTCACTAAACATTTCAGGCATCTCCTGTGAGGTGCCTGTTTGTGTTATTTCAAGAGGATGATTTATTATGTATGAAGAAATTACAGAAAAAGCAAGAAATATTATTGTTGATATTCTTAATCAGAGCAAGCTGAAAAAGGGTGATATATTTCTGGTGGGCTGCTCAACAAGTACCATATTCGGTGAAGCATACGGAAGATCATCAAGTATGGATGCGGCAAGGGCGCTGTTTGATGGAATCTATCCCGAGCTTGTGAGCAGGGGAATATATATCGCGGTACAGTGCTGTGAGCATCTCAACAGGGCAGTTATAATACCTCGGGAGGCAGCGGAAAAACTCAGACTGGATGCAGTAAATGTTGTGCCTCAGCCGAAGGCGGGGGGTTCGTTTGCAACGGTAACCTATGAAAGAATCGAAAGACCGGTTGCCGTAGAGCATATAAAAGCTGATGCCGGAATGGATATAGGCGGTGTTCTTATAGGTATGCACCTCAGAGAGGTTGCCGTTCCGCTTAACCTTAAGGATAATATGATAGGCAGGGCACATATAACGGCGGCAAGGACAAGACCGAAATTTATCGGCGGCGAAAGAGCACATTATAATGATGAACTGAAGTAAAAAAACGGAGGGCGGAAATGGGCTATAAAGAAGAATTTATTGATATATATAGTGAAAATATAAAAAGAGACGGTTCACAGAAGCTTCTTGAATGGATGAAGACGACCGATTTTTTTACCGCTCCCGCAAGTACCAAATTTCATGGTGCCTGTGAGCAGGGATTGGTCATGCATAGTATAAGTGTATATAAAACCATGATGGAAAGACATTTTGTTCCGGAAAAGGACAACAGAGAGAGTTTTGCAATATGTGCTCTTTTACATGATTTGTGTAAAGCACAATTTTATAAAACCTCAATGAGAAATGTCAAAAATGATGAAACGGGACAATGGGAAAAAAAGCCGTATTATATGGTTGACGATGCCTTCCCGTACGGACACGGTGAAAAATCGGTATTCCTTATAGAACGTTTCATGAGGTTGAAGCCTTCCGAGGCAATGGCTATACGTTGGCATATGGGAGGATTCGATGAGGCGGCAAGGGGAGGAAGCTTTGCAATAAGTCTTGCATATGAAAAATATCCGATAGCCGTTAAGCTCCACCTCGCCGACCTTGAATCTACATATCTGAGGGAAAAGAATACATCTTCGGTTCATTGAGCATGGGGAATATTAACGGGTCAGGTAATTATTTTTGTGCTGCGGTAATTAAATTTTTCTTTAGATACTTCTATTTGTCAAAGGAATATGTTATAATTTTATTGTCCATTTCTATATCGGGAAAGGTGAGATAATGAAAAATAATGATGAAAAAAGAGAAAATGATATTATTGCAGGACGTAACCCCGTTACCGAGGCTCTGCGTTCCGGAAGAAATATAGAATGTATTTATGTTGCAAGGGGCGAACTGAGCGGAAGTGCAAGGGTTATAGCGGCACTGGCAAAGGATAAGCATATACCGATAAAAGAGGTTGATAGGAAGAAGCTTGATTTTATGACGGGTCATGCTTCACATCAGGGAGTTGCCGCCCTTGCGGCGATAAAGGAGTACAGCAGCATCGACGATATCTTTTTGTTGGCGGAAAGCAGGCAGGAGAAACCCTTTATTGTGATACTTGATGAAATTGAGGATCCGCATAATCTCGGTGCGATTATCCGTACTGCCGAATGTGCCGGAGTACATGGAATAATCATACCGAAACGCCGTGCCGCAGGGCTTAGCGGTATTGTGGGAAAGTCAAGTGCGGGAGCATATGAATATATGCCGGTTGCAAGAGTGACAAATATACCTGCTGCTATAGATGAGCTTAAGGAAAGAGGATGTTGGATATACGGTGCGGACATGGATGGGGAAACATATTGCAGCGGTGACTTGACGGGAGCCTGTGCGATTGTGATTGGCTCGGAAGGAAGAGGTCTGGGTCGTCTTGTCAGAGAAAAATGTGATGTAATATTATCCCTGCCGCTGCTCGGAAATATTAATTCTTTGAATGCGTCGGTTGCAGCCGGAATACTGATATATGAATTTACACGTCAACGTTTGAATTTAGCAGCAAAAAACGGAGGTTAAACCATGTCAGACAATAAAAAATCTCCCGACAATAACGATATATCCCCCATAAGAGGACTTTTCAGACAAAATGAAGAGGCATATAATAAGCATCAGCGAAAGCTTGAGGAGGAAAAGGAGCTTATTGAGAAAAGACGACGGGAGCAGCAGAAAGCGGAAGAACAGAAAAAAAGTGAATCTTTACAGACTAAAAAAAGTATTCCCGAAAATGATAACGTATCATTCGGCAACAGAATGAAAGCAATTTTCAGTAAAATTGCGGAGATTGTTACCCAGCCGGAGGATGGTTCGTTTTTCGGTGAGGATAATGACGGATTTGAAGATATCTACTCGGACGAACAGGCTGAAGCTCCGGATGTATCCGAGGAAGAACCGGAGGGGGAGCCGGACGGGCAGGTATATGATGAGCCGATAGAAGAGGATGAAATATTCGATGTAGGAGAGGCCGTTATTTATCAGAGTACCGTTAATGAATCTGAGTCTGACATCCGTTACGATGAACAGCCGGAGGAAACGGTAAAGGAGGAAACCCGGACTGAAACCTCAGATGAAGTCGTCTCCGAGAAATCACAAGATGTATCGGAAAATACTGCTGACAATGATCGTGCCGCCGAAAAACAGACAACGGTTAAAACCGAGATTACACTTGATGCTGTTATGTATGCAAAAAATGCCGGTGCCGAGGGAACTCCTATTACATATGTCGCTGACGAGAAGAGCGGAAGTATAGATAACGAGGATAAGCAGACAACCGAGAGTTATGCGGCGGATGAGGTATCGAATGAAACCGGAAGTAAAGATGAAGAGATTAGTGAGGAAATTCTCGAGAAGAAAAATGAACTTTCTCACAGCGAGCGTGAGTCTGTAAATGAAGAAAAAACTTCGGAGCAGAAAACGACAAATGAACTTTCGCATAATGCGGCGGTTGAAGGTAGGATTGAACCGGCTCAGAAGAGAGTTAATGAGCTTTCACACAATGCCGATACGGAAGCAAAGACGTCAGCTGCACATAGGACTAAAAATGAACTTTCACATAGTGATTTAGCGGATAGTAAGGAGTCTGTTGAGGCAAAAACACCGAATACAGCCGCAGCTGCGATAAAAAATAATATAAGTAAAAATACCGACCTTTCCGAGGGCAAAAGCGAGCCTGTGGTCTATCATCGCAGCGATAATCCTCCGTTTGTTGTTATGGCGGGAAAATTTACCAAGACACTGCGCGGCGAATATGAGAATACGTGCAGACTGAGAGGTTATATCCCTGACGTTCCCGTCAAGGAGGCTGATGTATCAGATATTAAGAAAAATGCGACCGTCAGGTCTGCAAGTAAAAATGAAAAGCCACCGATAAAGATGAAAAAACCGGAGGCAGTTCCGGATGAACCTCAGAATATTAAAGAGGATTCAAATATATTGCAAATGCCGAAACCGAAGAATAGGAAACGCTTCCGCATAAAGGATTTGTTTTCGGCAGAGGGTGATACATTCGATGAGGAAGAGGACACCCAAGAGGAAAAGCCCGAAATTACGGATTATCAGAACGATGATGATGTGGCTGCCATCAGGAATGAACTTAACTATAATTTCAGAAAAAGGGTTTTCCGCACAGGACTGCTGACCTGTATAGCGGTTTGTTCCGCAATAGTTTCACTGCTTGCACAGCTTGTCCCATCGCTGTTTACGGAAGCAATACATAACGGATGGCTTTTGTTCGGAATAGTTAATTTTATATTGCTTGCAATAGCGGTATTTGCGGAGAAAACGACAATATTCTATGGTCTTGTTCCGCTGAAACGATTTAAGGCGACAAGTGATACGGCTGTTTCAGTTGCTTCCGTAGCTGCGGTTATACAATCGGTTACGGGTCTTTTCCTGCCGGATGTATATGTAAACGGAACATATCATATGTATTCGTTCCTTGTTATTATCGCGTTGCTTTTCAACAGTATGGGAAAGCTGATAATTATAAAAAGAACAGCAGACAATTTCCGCTTTTTATGCAGTCCGAAGGCAAAATATGCGGGAAAGATATATACGGATAAGAATAATGCCCAGAAGCTTATTTCAGGATTGCCTGCTCAGAGACCGATAATCGCGTATACAAGAAAATCAAAGCTAATGAGCAATTTCCTGCAGCTTTCCTATGCATCGGATCCGATTGAGGATAATGCGTCATTTTTTGCTCCTTTTGCGGCGATATTATCCCTGTTATGCGGTCTTGCCTACGGATTTTTATCAAAGGATTTTGTAGGAGGAGTTTCGTCTTTCGCACTTACCTCATTTATTACAACACCGATATGTGTCCTCATTACCTTGAACATTCCGATAAAGAACCTTTGCAGGTCAACATTGCACAGGGGCTCTATGGTGGTGGGCTATGAGGCGATAAAGCAGTTCAGCGATACGAATGCCGTGATGGTAGAGTCAAACGATCTCTATCCCAAAGGAAATATTATTCTCAGCGGTATAAAGGCATTCAATGAAACAAAGCTGAACACCGCACTTCTTGCCGGTGCCGCCGTAAGCTTTGCCGTTGACGGTCCGATGTCGTATATTTTTGAAACGATTATTCAGGACAGGAAGCATATGGTTCCTGCGGTTGAAAGTGTTTCGTATGATGATAATTTAGGACTTTCCGGTTGGATAGGAGGCCAGCGGATACTCATAGGCAACCGTGCACTTATGAATAAGCATAATATAAGCCTTCCCGATGAATCTGTGGAGGCTAAGTATCATAAGATGGGGAATGAAATCTCGTATATTTCGATGTCGGGAGAGCTTATTGCAATGTTTATCCTTACATACAAGGTTGACAGGAATATTGCCGCCTCACTAAGAGAACTGACACAGAACGGAGTTAATATTATAGTCAGGACAATAGATCCGAATATAACCGGGCAGCATATAGCAGACAAATTCGGAATATACCAGCGCAGTATCAAGGTGCTTAATACAGGACTGGGAAATATATGTCATGGTGAGATTAATTTTGTTGATGAAACCTCCCGTGCATATGTTGTAACTGACGGAAAGCTCTCCGGATTTGCCGCGGCCGTATCGGGATGTATAGGAATAAAATCCACGGTTACTATATCAAAGGTGGTACAGATAGTTTCCATTGTACTTGGATTTCTCCTTGCCAATATCATATCCTTCGTTGGTGGCTTTGCAAAGTTAGGAGGACTTGAGGTTCTTATATATACATTATTGTGGTGTCTGGGTCTGATCATTGTTTCTGTTCTGGCAAGAAAATTCAACTGATAAAAAACCGAAAAGGAAGGATTGATAAAAATGAAGGTAGCTCCGTCATTGTTAAGCTGCGATTTTGCAAAAATGGGTGATGAGGTCATAAGGATAGATAAGGCGGGTGCGGATTTAATTCATCTCGATGTGATGGACGGGCATTTTGTTCCTAATATTACAATCGGACCCGCAATAGTAAAGGCTGTACGTCCGTATACAGAGCTTCCGTTTGATGTTCACCTTATGATAGACTATCCCATTGACTATATAGATGCATTTGCCGATGCAGGTGCGGATATAATAACCTTTCACCTTGAGTCTATGTCCGATCCCAATCTGACAATAGAAAAGATTAAAGGTCATGGTATAAAGGCGGGGGTGGTAATAAAACCCGGTACTCCGGCAGAAGCCGTATTTCCGTATCTTGACAGGGTATATATGGTGCTTGTTATGACGGTGGAGCCCGGCTTCGGGGGTCAGTCGTTCATGGCTGATATGATGCCTAAGGTTACTGCGATAAAGGCGGAGGCAGCCCGAAGAGGGCTTGATATTCTTGTGGAGGTTGACGGAGGAATATCGGATAAGACAGTTTATGCGGCGGCTGAGGCAGGTGTTGACATTGTTGTTTCGGGAACAGGCGTATTCAAGGCTGAAGATCCCGCCGAGGCGATAAGAATATTAAAAAGTGCAGATTGACATATATATTTAGCCGACCCGTTTTATCGGATTTGATAAACGGGTCGGTATTTTTAAAAGCTCTGCTTACAACAAACAAGGTTCTGCCCGGAAAGCGGTGAAACCCTCTGCTATATCATGGTACTGCCGACAACTTCCAGGGCATTTTCGGCGGCGAGAATACTGCACTTTTCTCTCAGGGCGGAACAGGTAATTTTTCCGCTCAGGACAGAATGTGCATATTCCCCCGTTATCCTCATAAAACAATCACTCGGTATTGAATTTCCGAGCATGAGATAATAATTCCGGTTGTCAAAGAGTATGCTGCTGTTCCTGCCTCTTTCGTTTGCACGGTATAACTGTTCTATACAGGATAACAGCTCCTCGGCACAGGTGAAACTGAAAGCATAGCTGTTGCTGCGGCTTTTTATGCTGTAGATCCTTCTTTTGTGCCTGTTCACAACAGTTACAAGAAGAATGCAGCCGTGATCATATTTCATTGCTTCGATCATCAGCTTTTTTCCGTTTAATTTCATTCCTGTTTTGCTTTCGGCACGGATAAGCAGATCCTCTATTACTCTCTTTGAGCGGTTGTCAGCAAAGCTGAGCCCTTCATATGTCAAATTATATTCCTCAAGCTCCTTGTCACACAATGAAATAAGCAGCTTTTCGGAATTTATCTTCTCAATATTCATGTTCCTGCCTCCGGAAAAGACAAAGCCTCTGTATTGCTTTGCTGTAATATCTTCTATATTACATAATATTAAATCCGGGGGAATTTTGCAATCGGAAAGTTTTGGGGAATGAACAGAATATACCATATACGCTGCAGATATAAATATAAAGCATAAAATGCCGCGGGTAACCGCCTGAAATTTAAGGTATTACAGGAATATATATTTTTTATATCTGTCTGCTTATTTACATAATCGCAAAATATTATGTATTATGCATAAATTTGTATTATAGGAATTGAAATTTTCGATAATTTTATAAAATAACTGTACAAATATGTAAAAGTTGTGTATAATGATATGAAGAGAGTTTTTTATACTTTTGGGAATTATGATACGCACGGTCAAAATACACAATTATCCGATTTGCGGGACGGATAACCGAATGTATGGGAACTGTAATAAGAAGCGGCGGTCTGCCGCAAGGAGTGAACTTTATGAAAAAAATGCTTGTTGCAGATAATGCCGAAATGAATAAATCTATCGTTCATGAAATATTTGCCTCGCAGTATGAAATAATGGAAACAGCAAGCAGTGAAGCGGTATTCAGACTGCTTATGCAGTACAAAAATGAAATATCAATAATTCTGATAAATGAAACGGTTGCAAATAATATGACAAAGGAAGCTGTGCAGACATTATCAAATATGGAGATATTCAAAAATATCCCTGCTATACTTATACTTGAAGGTGAACTTACTCAGCGTTCCAAGGCAATGAATATGTATTTTCCGTATTGTGATGTTCTGACTTCTCCTGTAAATCCCCACATAATCAGGAAGCGTGTGGAAAACCTTGTCGAGTTATATTCGCATAAAAACGAACTTGAGGACAAGGTGGAAAAACAGACTGCAAGGATACTCATACAAAATCAGGCTCTGCGTTTGCAGGAACGTAAAATAAGCACGATAAACAATGATATGCTCGATACATTGAGCACAGTAATAGAGTACCGTGATGTGGAATCGGGACGACATATACACAGGATTAAGAAATTTACAGAGGTTATGCTTAAGGCACTTTCCGTTAAATATCCCGAATATAATATGACGCCGGAGAAAATGGCAATGATTGCCTCTGCTTCCGCTTTGCATGATATAGGAAAAATAGCAATACCGGATTCAATCCTTTTGAGTCCGAGAAGGCTGACCTATGAAGAATTCAATATAATGAAAACGCATACTATAAAGGGCTGCGAGCTTCTCAGCCACCTTGACGGAGTGGAAAAAAATGAGTATTTTACATATTGTTATGATATATGCAGATACCATCATGAAAAATACGATGGTAAGGGATACCCCGACGGTCTTGTAGGGGATAGTATACCGATATGGGCACAAGTTGTGTCAGTTGCGGACTGCTATGACGCACTTACAAGTGAACGTTCCTATAAGGCTGCTTTTACACATGAACAGGCTGTGGAAATGATGCGTTCGGGTGCCTGCGGGGCATTTTCCGATAAGATGATGAATTGCTTTACTATGGTATTGTCTGATTTCAAATCACTTGCAGAGGAATATGCCGATGAAAAGCTTGTCGATCGCTCTGTGAATGATTTTCCTGAGGAAGCATTCAATGTGGATTTTGACGAAAATTCTGTGGATTTTCTTTATAAGACTATGGGTAGGGATGAGCTTATAAGGACGATAGAAAATCAGAAGAAGGAGATGCGTCAGTCCAAAGAAAGCAATAATGATATACTTAACAAAATTTCCGACTACGTATTTGAATTTGATCTTAAAAATGAAACCGCATACGAATGTAAGGGTATGTTCAGGAATCTGTTCAAATATTATCCTAAGAACTATTCCGAGGCAGTCATGCTTTTTTCCGGATTGTGCCCGGACGAATACAGGAGCAGATTTGAAAGAACCTTCAGGCTTGATAATATTATTGATGAAATTAATAAGGGTAATGACAGGATAGTGCTTGAATGTACGATGTGTCTTAGCGGTAATGTTTATTCGTTTGTAAGATGTACCGCTGTTCCGGTTGCTGTTGACGATGAACCGGTCAAAATATACCTGAGTCTTGAGGCAATCGGACATGGGGAAAACATCGATCCTGAAACAGAATCAAAGCCCGGCAGGGATCCTGTTACGGGTCTGAGAAATTATGGCAGCCTGCGTGATGAGGTTAATGATTATATTAATCATACCGGAAAAAACGGTTCTCATCTGTTTATGGTTATAGATGTTGACGGCTTCGGAATAATAAACAGTAAGACAGGCTATCACTTCGGAAATAACATATTGAATGATATTGCGGGTATTCTTAAGAATAATTTCAAGGGCTGCATGATTGGAAGAGTGGAAGATGACAGCTTTGCGGTATTGGTGAAAGACAGTGCCGGAAAAGAGGACAATATAAATATCGTTGACAGATTGTTTAAAAGTTTGCATAGAACTTATAACTTTGAGGGAAAGGACTGCCATGAAATTTCCGTATGTATAGGTGTTTGTGATTATCCTAATGACGGAAAGGATTTTGATGAGCTTTTCGATAACGCATCCAAGGCTGTTGATGTGGCTAAGATAAACGGAAAGAATATGTATCTTTTCTATAACGCAGGTATGCGTAATATGTGGGATATCACATTGTATCAGAAAAAAGAGCTTGATCCAAAGGAAAAGGACAAAATAGAATTTGAAAGGCTTTTTGTTCCGATTGTGGACTCGGCGGGTGAGAGGGTCATATCCTATGAGATGGTCGAAACCACATCCGAATATGGCAGGGATTTTAATTTTGATGAAATATATTCGGCTTTGTACCACACAAATAATATTACGGCATACAGTCTTGACAGCCTGAGGAGAATGTTTGCCGAAATATATATGCTTGAAAGAAACGGACATTCATTGCCGAAGATTACAATTATGACAATGTTCAAGGGTGACGATTATGAGATTGTTATAAAAGCTATAGATGAGATGCTCCTGTATTATCCGATAACCTGTAAAAATGTATGTATAAGTATAACGCATGACATGATTGAAAGTATGGATATGCGGCAGATGGTGAAATTTATAGATTATCTTGCGGGAAGAGGATTTTCTGTGGGGGTATATAATGTCGGGCTTGGGGGTATCAACATAAAATGCTTTATCACCGGTCTTTTCAGATCTGTGACGTTTTCAAATTCATTTATTGAGGATATAGCCGGAGGTCTTATACCTGTCAGCACGTTTCTTTATCTTCTTGAATGTTTTAAGAATACCAATGTACAGATATTGATGCCCATGAATGTAAATGAAGAGATACTGAGACAGATAAGACAAAAAACAGAGGTTATATTCGGCATACATAAAAATGAATTTCTCGATGTTGAAAGCTTCAGTAAAGAAGTGGATTCCGATAGAATGATTACGGAATATAAGGCATTGAATTACAGCAGTACCTCTCTTGTCCCAAATGAGAAGCTTTATAATGAAATACTTATACAGACAAAATCCTTTATTATGGAATGGACACCGAGGACGGACTGCATTGGAATTTCCGATTCATTTAAGGTGTTGTACGGCTACGTTCCCGACGGATTTGACTTTGTTAAAAATATAAGGGACAAGACGTTTATCCACCCGGACGATATAAGAAAATTCCTTGAAAAGCTTAATTCCTCCCGATCAGACGACTCGGATCCTGAATGTCTTATCAGGGTATATAATATGAGGAAAGAAAGATATGTGTGGAACAGGGTGCGTTTTGCGGCCGGAAGGAATGCGGCAGGCACCGCATCAAAAATAATGATTATATTTGCCGATATCTCGGATGAAAAGGATTCCTATGCCGATGATGAATCGAGACGTGACCGCACAGATTATATCACAAAGCTGTATAATCGTTCCGCAACCGAAAATAAAATAAAAACATACCTGTACGGCGATGGAGCTTCTCTCCCCAATTCATTAATTATGGTAGAAATATGCGGCTTTGATGAAATGGAAAAAGAACTCGGAAAGGTATTTGCAAATGCGGTGTTGAAGGAAACGGCTTCGGATATCCGTGAGCTTTTCAGTGATTATGATATAGTGGGTAGAATAAGCGGAGCACAGTTTATGATATTTGTAAAGGGTATAAATAACCGGGAAATACTCGGATTAAAGGCGGGACAGATATGTTCCGCAGTAAGGCACAGCTATGAAACAGACGGCGGAAGTGTGCTTATTTATGCCAAGCTGGGAATAAGTACTTATCCGAACAGCGGAAGATCGTTTGATGAGATGTATGAGACTGCACAGAATTCTTTGTATTATGCAAAACACAGCGTTTCAAAGGATTTTTCCATAGATGTAAAAAACTGAATCAATGCTTAATTTAACCCTATAGGAAATAAACATTCACCTTTGAGGGTGGGGAAGTATATATCACCAAAAAACAACTTGCAAAGCAACTGTTATTATAGTATAATACAAATATATTAAAGATGATCTGTCGAGATCAGGTAAAGGGGTTTTTTTTATGAAAAAGGTTATAAGCCTGATAGTGGTTTTTGTTATTCTGTTAGTTGCCGGAGCTGCAGTGGCAGGTGTTGTGATGGATAACGTTACATCACAAAATATCGAGAGTGAGCTTAAATCCATTGAGCTTCCGTCTAATACTACCATTGAAGGTTCGGTTTCAAGAACGGGTAAGCTGACGGGTGGTTCTCTTCAATTTTACGGAGCGGTTCTTTTAAAGAGTACCTATCCTCTTGCACAGCTCAACAGCCATTTTGCTACCAAATATACGGGTGACCTTAACATCAAGGTTATTACTCTGAAGGATGCGCCGAACTGTGTGGATTTCGGAGCAGGATTTGATCCGGAGCTCAGATTCAGTTATCATGATGAAGCACCGAACGGATATTATATTCTCTATGCATTTGGGGAAGGACAGGATCCGTTCCCGATGATTGACTACCGTTCATATTTCTGATATGAAAAATAATATGCTTACAGAATCCCTGCCCTTTAGGTGGGGATTTTTTAGTATGACGGGCATACCAATGCTCTGTGGTGAAAGTCCACCGAGACGTAGTTACCGACGAACTCAAAAGCGA
>CANPXK010000069.1 GCA_947585965.1 uncultured Clostridia bacterium | reverse complement strand
ATTCACCCCTTGCCCAGGCGTGAAGGATTAGAGATTTCGCCGTCTGCGGACGGCGACCAAAGGCTCTGCCTTTGGAATCCGCAAGCCTTTTGAAAAAGGCTTGACCTAAAACTGCCGTTTTGATTGTCACAATTATCTTATGGCGGAGCGGCTCCGAGGAGCCGCTCTCGACACTTTCTTATTGTTTCCGTCAGGCAAACTACCTATCGCGGAAACAGACTACCCTCCACTATAAACAGAGCGAACGCAGTGAGCGAAAACGCGAACAGGACAGCGGCGGCACGCCGCAAAAAGGCTTGACCTAAAACTGCTGTTTTTTCTAATATTTAATTAAGGAATCTGAAATGGATTTTATGTACTCCCCTACCGGCTCAACACTTTCTCTGCCGTACTTCGCAATAATCTTTACAATCGCACTTCCAATTATTATTCCGTCCGCCTCTGCGGACATTTTTTTTGCCTGCTCGGGTGTCGATATTCCGAATCCTACCGCACACGGTATATCCGATACAGCTTTTGCCGCCCTTACTATCTCACCGATATCCGTTGTTATCTCACTTCTTACACCTGTTACTCCCAGTGAGGATACTATATACAAAAATCCCTCGGCTTCCGATGCTATTTTTGCAATTCTGTCCTGTGAGGTTGGTGCTACAAGTGATACAAGCTCCAATCCGTATTTCCTGCAATACGGCAAAAGCTCTTCCTTTTCCTCATACGGTACATCAGGTACAATCAGTCCGTCTATTCCTATCTCACTGCATCTTTTCGTGAATTTCTCCGTTCCGTAGCCGAAAAGTACATTACAATACGTCATAAACACAAGCGGTATCTTAATATCCGGACGTATTTTTTCTACCATGTCAAATATCATTTCCGTTGTAACACCGCCCGAAAGCGCCCTCAAATCAGCCTCTTGTATAACCGTACCCTCCGCTATCGGATCGGAAAAAGGTATTCCTATCTCTATAAGGTCAACTCCCTTATCAACCATTTCATATATGAGTTTTTCGGTTGTTTCAAGATCGGGGTCGCCTGCCGTTAAAAATGCTATAAATGCCTTTTTATTTTTAAATGCCTCTTTCAGCTTAATCATGCAAATCTACCCCCCTGTATCTTGCTATCGCCGCAACATCCTTATCTCCTCTGCCCGATATGTTTATTACGATTATCTTATCCTTTTCCATTGTCGGTGCAAGCTTTAATGCATATGCAACAGCGTGTGAACTTTCTATTGCCGGAATAATACCTTCCGTACGTGAAAGATACTCAAACGCATTGACCGCCTCATCATCTGTTATCGGTACATATTCCGCTCTGCCGCTGTCTTTCAAATTAGCGTGCTCCGGTCCTATTCCCGGATAATCAAGTCCTGCCGAAATTGAATATACCGGTGCTATCTGTCCGAATTCATTCTGACAGAAATATGATTTCATTCCATGGAATATTCCGAGCCTGCCGTTTGCCATTGTTGCGGCGTTTTCCGGTGTATCAACGCCCCTTCCTGCCGCCTCACAGCCGATAAGACGTACTTCCTTATCTTCAATAAAATTATAAAATGCACCTATTGCATTACTTCCCCCTCCTACACACGCAATTACCGCATCTGGTAGTCTGCCCTCTTTTTCGAGTATCTGACTTTTTATCTCACGGCTTATAACCGCCTGGAAATCTCTTACAATTGTCGGGAACGGATGAGGTCCCATTACAGAACCGAGTACATAATGGGTATCGTCAATCCTCGACACCCACTCCCTGAATGTTTCGTTTACGGCGTCCTTAAGTGTCATTGTACCGCTTGTTACAGGGTGTACCTTTGCTCCCAGAAGCTCCATTCTGTATACGTTAAGAGCCTGTCTTTCAGTGTCGAGCTTTCCCATGAATATTTCACATTCCATACCCATAAGAGCCGCAACCGTAGCCGTAGCTACACCGTGCTGTCCTGCTCCCGTTTCTGCAATAAGTCTTGTCTTGCCCATCTTCTTTGCAAGCAATGCCTGACCAAGTGCATTATTTACCTTATGTGAGCCTGTATGGTTAAGATCCTCCCTTTTAAGATAGATCTTCGCTCCTCCAAGGTCTTTTGTCATTTTTTCCGCATAATAAAGAAGTGACGGTCTGCCTGCATATTCATTATACAGATCCGTAAGTTCCCTGTTAAACTGCTCATCATTTTTATAATAATTATATGCCTTTTCAAGATCATTTACGGCATTCATAAGCGTTTCGGGAATATACTGACCGCCGTGTATGCCGAACCTACCCTTTGACATCTTATTCACTCCTGACTGTATTTACTAAATTTATTATCTTATCTTTGTCCTTTTTTCCATCGGTTTCCGCACCGCTGCTGACATCAAGACAATATGCCCCACAATTCAGTGCGTCTGCGATATTATCTTCATTAAGACCGCCCGCAAGGAAAAATGGCTTACTTACTTTCGGTATGATATTCCAGTCGAATACCTCCCCCGTGCCGCCTGTAATATTCTTTTTATAGGTATCAAGCAGAAGATAATCGACCTCAAGCTTATCGGCAAGTAATATATCCTCCGCATTTCTCACACTCACCGCCTTTATTATCGGCTTATCTGTGTGACTGCGTATATAACCTATATATTCGCTGTCCTCGTTTCCGTGGAGCTGTATTATGTCTATCACGCCGTCGTTTGCAAGGCTCAATACCTCGTCTGCATCATTATCAAGAAAAACACCTACTGCTTTTATCTGAGGAATAAGCATCGCTTTAAGTCTTGCCGCCGTTTCATGTGTTACAGTGCGTTTTCTTCCCTTGGCAAATACAAAGCCTATAAAATCCGGTTTTGCCTCATTTACAGCTTCTATATCCTCGGAACGCATAAGACCGCATATTTTTATCTTAGTCATTATTATTCCCCCGAAGCTCATCAAGCATTGCTTTCTTATCCTTTGCCCTCATAAGTGTTTCTCCGATAAGTACCGCATTAACCCCCGCCTGTCTGAGATTTTCGATATCCTCCGCAGTCTTGATTCCGCTTTCGGCAACAAAGGTTATATCATTCGGAACAAGACTCCTCAGTCTTATACAGTTATTGATATCTACCTTGAAGTTTTTCAGATTACGGTTATTTACCCCTATAAGTCTTGCTCCTGCCCTGAGAGCCGACTTTATCTCATCTTCATCATGTGTTTCCACAAGTGCGGAAAGTCCGAGATTGTCGCATATACCTATATATTCTCTTATTGTATCCGTATCAAGCAGGGAGCATATCAGCAAAACAGCCGAAGCACCCATAACTGCCGCCTGATATATCATATATTCGTCAACCGTAAAATCCTTGCGTATTATCGGCAAACTTATATTCCTGCTTATCTCCGTGACATAGGAATCATCACCCTTGAAATACTCAGGCTCAGTCAGAACCGATACAGCCGCCGCACCTGCTTTTTCATATTCCTTTGCAATTTCAATATACGGAAATTCTTCGGCTATAATGCCCTTTGAGGGAGAAGCTTTTTTTACCTCGCAAATAAATCTTATGTCCTCTCCCCTTAGTGCCTTTTCAAATTCAAAGTTTTTTTTCGTCATGCCGAGAGCCTGACTTTTCATTTCCGCCGGTGATATTATTTTCTTTTGCTTTTCAATGCGTTCCCTTGTCACGGAAGCCAATGTATCAAGTATCATATGCCCGTCCTCATCAAAGTGCCGCGATTTCGTTCGTCGTCTTAATAAACTCCTCAAGCTTAGCCTTTGCCTTGCCGCTGTCTATTATCTCCTGTGCAAGAGCGATACCGTCCTTTATGCTTTCGCTCTTTCCCGCAAGGTAAAGGCTCATTCCTGCATTAAGCACGACAATATCACGCTTTGCACCCTTAACGCCGTCAAGTATATCCGTTGTTATCTGTACATTATCCTCGGGTGTTCCGCCGATTATATCCGAAAGTTCCGCCCTTGCAAGACCATATTCCTCGGCATCAAGTACATATGTTTCAAGCTTGCCGTTATTGATTTCGCATACCTTATTTACGCCTGTCGTTGTAAGTTCATCAAGCTTTGATGCACCACATACGGACGCACCTCTTTTTACGCCGAGATTACTGAGTACCTTCGCAAGCGGCTCAACCAGTTTATCATCATATACTCCCATAAGCTGATATTCGGCAGCCGCAGGATTTGTAAGCGGGCCAAGTACATTGAATACCGAGCGTACTCCTGTTTCTCTCCTTGCGGGTGCGGCAAAACGCATTGACGCATGATATACGGGTGCAAACATAAAGCACATTCCCGATTTTCTGAGTACCTCTGCATTTTGTTCGGGTGTAAGATCAAGCTTTGCACCGAGCTTTTCAAGTATATCCGCAGCACCGCTTTTGCTCGATACACTTCTGTTGCCGTGCTTTGCAACAGGTACTCCTGCAGCGGCTATAACAAATGCCGCGGTTGTGGAAATATTGAATGTTCCGACCTTATCTCCGCCTGTTCCGACAATTTCAAAAACATCAAGACCGCTTGTATCAAGCTTTATTCCCTTTGCTCTCATTACCTGAGCACAAGCAGTTATTTCATCAATGGTTTCTCCTTTGATTGCGAGAGCTGTTATGAACGAGGCAATCTGTGCATCTGTTGCGTTGCCGTCCATAATTTCTCCCATAACCTCCTTTGTCATATCAAAGCTGAGATCCTTACCCTCCATAAGCTCTGCTATTGCTTCCCTGATCATAATAAATCTTCCTTTCATTAATTTTTTATTTTTACCCGAAATATCACACCGTTATCACTGTTATTTCAGGTTACTTTCATGAGAATTTCAAAGTAATCTTCATACGCAGAAATCCGCTTTTTTCCGACCTCTGATGTTTGTATGAGAATACCTGCACCAACCATTCTTTTGACGGCACGACAGTTATTATCGGGAAAGGAAATTCTCTAAAATTATTCTTCCCTGGGGTGTGAGAATTGATTCGGGGTGGAACTGCAAACCGTACAGTCTGCTTTCCTTATGCTTTACTCCCATAACCTCGCCTATCTTATCTTCCGCTATTATGTCAAAGCATGACGGCAGGCTTGTTCTGTCTGCAATAAGCGAATGATACCTTGCGGCTTCTATCTCACTTTCAAGTCCCGAGAATATATCGCATTTATTATCTATTTTTATATTATCCTTTTTGCCGTGCATAAACTGTACTGCGTGCGTTATTCTTCCTCCGTATGCTTCACATATTGCCTGATGTCCGAGGCATACCCCGAGTATAGGTATTTCATCCCTGAGCCTCAGTGCTGCCTCCTCGCATATTCCGGCATCCTTCGGATAGCACGGTCCGGGTGACAATATAATATGGCTCGGCGAAAGAGTGCGTATTTCATCAACCGTCATTTCATCATTCCTCACGACCTTTATGTCAGGATTGATTGAGCCGCAAAGCTGGACAAGATTATAAGTAAAGCTGTCATAATTATCTATAATCAGAATCATGCTTTCTCCCCCCTTACTCTATCTCCGTGCAGGCTCTGAGTGCATTTATAACCGCAAGAGCCTTATTGTGAGATTCCATAAATTCAGTTTCCGGAACACTGTCTGCAACTATTCCTCCGCCTGCCTGAACATATACCTTTCCGTTTTTCTTGACAGCCATTCTTATTGCAATGCAGGTATCAAGATTTCCCGAAAAATCCATATATCCGAGTGCACCACCGTATATTCCCCTCGGGCATTTTTCAAGTTCCTCTATAATTTCACACGCCCTTATCTTCGGTGCGCCGGAAAGTGTTCCTGCCGGCAGTACGGATTCTATGGCATCCATTGCATCGCAGTCATCCCTTATATTACTTTCAACCTGTGAACATATATGCATTATCTTTGAATACCTGTGTATCACCATATATTTGCTGACTTCAACGCTTCCGTATTTTGAAATTCTGCCGAGATCGTTCCTTCCAAGATCCACAAGCATATTATGCTCCGAAAGCTCTTTTTCATCTGCAAGCAGACCCTTCTCAAGTGCGATATCCTCCTCGTCGCTTCTTCCCCTCGGACGGGAGCCTGCAACAGGGAATGTATAAAGTCTGCCGTTTTGCAGCCGTACAAGTGTTTCGGGTGATGTACTCATAATATCATCGCCGTCAATACTGATATACACCATGTACGGTGACGGATTTGTTGTTCTCAGCACCCTGTATGCATTTATAAGGCTTCCGTCAAAATCAGCCTCAAAACGTCTTGAAATAACAGCCTGAAAGATATCGCCGTCACGGATATACTCCTTTGTACGCTCAACCACATCGCAGTAATCCTCTTTGGTAAAATTACAGCCGAACTGTGATATTTTCGGCTTTTTAAGCTTCGGCAGAGGACTTTCGGAATTGATAAGCTTTGACATTTCCGCAATCGTTTCTTCCGCAGCCGCATAGTTTTCTTCAAGCTTATCGGTTTTTATATTTACGGATATATTTATTTTCTGCTTAAGGTGGTCATATGCTATAACCTTTTCAAAAAGCATAAGGTCAAGGTCGTTGAATTCCCCTCCGCTTATCTTAAGCCCGGGCTCGGCATAGCCCATCATCGAATATGAAAAATATCCCACAAAACCGCCTGTAAACGGAGCATTTTCCAATACCTCCGGGGCATTATACTCCGAAAGTATTTTCCTTACTATATCAAGCGGTTTTGCCGTGATTATCGTTTCCGTTTTTCCATCCTTTTCAATTCTCAGCGTCTTATCCTTGCAGGTAACACGCATAATCGGGTCATATCCCAGAAAGGAATACCTCCCCCATTTTTCTCCGCCCTCTATACTCTCCAGAAGAAAAAACCTCTCGCTTATTCCGGCAATTCTTCTCAGAAGCGTTATAGGTGTTACGATGTCTGCATAAAATTCCTTGCTGACAGGAACCGTATTATATGTTTCCGCCATTTTCCTTACCGTTTCAATATCGGGTCTCAGCATATTATTCACTCCTCCTGAAATTAAATAAAGGCTCCTGTCCCAATCCATGGGACAAAAGCCTGTAACTTCTGCGGTACCACCCAACTTGATGCAATGCATCCTCTCAACTATGTACATACATACATTCTCTGCTGATAACGGTCAGATTCCGTCGGCCATTACTCCCCAACACGGGTTTCCTGCCGCCCTTACGGGTCCATTCAATCAAAGCTGAGCTGCCGCCTTCACACCAACCGGCGGTTCTCTGAAGCAATCACCTCAACCTACTACTCCCGATCAACGGTTTCCTTTGAGCTATTTAATTAAACTGATATTATTATATTACTTGTTTTCGTTTTTGTCAACACCTATTTTTACAAATTTCCGCGTATCAAAAATGAACCCGAAAACCACATACTTACCGGTCTGAGGAAACATTACACAAATTATAGGATTATAAAAAGCCAGCATATAAACCGTTACCGACACCCATTTTTATTTGTGGTCAGAGGATTTTTTAAGTAAATATATTGTTTATCTCATATAACGAATCAATTTGTTGTGCCGGTTCTCCGGGGCGTTTAATTTCTATCCTGTCATCCTTATATATTTTAATTATGCCTATTTTCTTCCTATTGCCTGTGTAAATATGCAGCCGTGTGAAATCCGGAGCAGCTTCCTCTTGGTATTCATAATCTTTAATAATATTTTTGATTTTATCTATAATATTTTCGGAAGTTATCTGATCCGGGGCGACGTTATTTTGAACAGTTGTTTGAGGCGGTGCTGATGTTGTATTGGCGGATTCACGAGCGGTTGCAGTTTGTTCTGTTGCGTTCAGTGGTTTTATCTCCGAATAAATGATATCGCCGCCGGGAATTTGAGCCGATCTGTTATACTGTTCGGCAAGGGCAGTCATTTTAAATTCAGCAGCCGGCTGAATCTTATGTACTAATTTCTCCAGTTCGTTCAGACTGATATTAAAAAATTCCTTACGCTTATTGACCTTATTAAGACGCTTATTATCAAGAACCCGGTGCAGCATGGTTTCAAGCTCTACCGCATTATCGGAAAAAATAAAGCTATGTACATCAAAAGGAAAAGGTACACTTGCATTCCCAAGCTCGTCAATTCTTTCCTGCGGGTCATCACGTCTTGTCATTCCTATCTTAAATACATTTTCACCGAATGAGCCGATATTACTTATAACATATACATTTCCTGCCTGACCGTTCTGCAGTTTGATGATCTGCTCTTTTTTATCCTCAACGGCATTCAGCATACTTTCCAGCTCCGCAAGCCTCTTCTTGTACTTTTCTATTTCCTCATCAGTTGAAGCGGCAATAGAGAGCTTTACATTTTCTATCTCATTGAGGTACTTTTGTTCTTCTTTTTCAATATGCTTTTGATGCTGCTGTAATATCCTTCGCTCCTCGGCTTCCTGCCGCATTTGTTCCTTGATAGCCTTTTGTTCTTCCTTTATTCGCTCTCTCTGAGTGTAACACTCATACTCGATATTCACAGCTTCCATGTAGTAGACAGTAAGCTCATCTATAAATTTCTTAAGAGTAGAAGCAATACTCCTGTTGCCGTTAGCGGTTATATCATAATAACGCTTTGTTACGCTGTTTACCTTCTCTTTTGCTTTATCTACAGTACCGAAGCGTAAATTGAGAAGGATGTTTTGCAGCTCGGCTTCAAGTCCTAATATCATAAGCTGATATAATGCCTTATTAGTTTTGGTTGTGTAACGGTCCTCATATTTAACCGTTAGTTTTTGTATATTGGATTTATTGGCACTGAATAATTTTCTCAGTGCAGGAACATCAAGACAATTATAGTGCATTTCCGATATATGTGTAAAAAGAGAAAATGTATTTATTATCAGATCGGGAGCTTCCGGTTCATTCTTTGCATCAGCCTTGACAGCTTTTTGTGCCGCTTTGATAACTGTTTTCAGCGACTCGGCTTTCAGCTGCGTTTTTTGCAGCTCATCATCAGCCTTTGCCTTGGTGGCATTAAGGCTTTCAATTTGTTCGCTGAGAGCTGCAATTTCCTTTTGTAAATCCGACAGCTTCTTTCCGCTTACTGTATTATACAAATCATCATATCGCTTTTGAATATCGGAAAGCTGATTACGCAGCCCCGCATTTTCAGCCTGCATTCCCGAAAGCTCCCGCTTTAACCTGTCATTTTCTTCTTTTATTTGATTTACTTGAAATATATCGGATATTCCCATAAATTTATACAACCTTTCGTTTGTAACAATCTGTTATATTACTTCAAACTTTTGCCATTTCAAATTCAGCGTTAGTGTGTCGCTGATTATCCGACAGCTCTGCCGAGAGATACTCTGCACAGCGGAATAGAACGGAGGAAATCTGAAAAATCGTTGTGTGTTCTACTGAGATGAGTTTGGTACTCTTACGAAGATTGAATCTGCATGGATAATGTTTTTTTGCATCCCGTTCTCGTGGATTGCGGATAGTACCGATTATTCAGTAATTTACAAACTATGGCAAAGATGGTTCGGATCCCGAACAGTTATGTCAGACTCTGTCAGCAGGCTCAGGAATTAAAAATTTCATAGTCTAACGAGGTTTTAAAGAGTATACTTCAAATGTATTAAAGTCGCATTTAAATGAATCTATCAAATCGCACTCATAGTTATTCTTAATACATTTCGGAGTTTTAGTCGAGGTGTTTTTTACGAACCATAAGGTATCATCAGGATTTGTCTCTTTGGTGATACTATCCTTTTCTATGCACTCAATATTACTGAAAGCTGCAAACCATGCCTGATTGTATGTGCAGAGATGTCGGTTATCGGGATAATAGTATGATATAATGCCGAAGGAGCTGTCGCAATAAATGAAAGTATCTGAAACGGACAGCTTTTCCGAAAATCTATTGAGAAATCGACTCATTGAATCATCGTATTCAAACCGCACCGAACTTATAAATGAATATATGTTTAATACACAAAGAAGTACACATATTATTCTTTTAAACATACTGCTTGTGTTTTTAACTCCGAAGGCTATAAGAATGGCAAATATGCCGAGAATGACAACACTGTAGCGTGCGATATACAACGGTCTTATGAAAACGGTCACACTGAGTCCGATTACCTGAACCCCTAAAACACTGACTACCGCAAATACCACAGGAAGTTTACGGTTTGTTTTTTTAGCGAGTATGGCGGCTGAAGCGACAACTCCGTTAATAAATACCTGCACCGAAAGAGGCTCGATTTCGGTAAGCCAGAACTTATCGGAGGCTGATTTTGTCTGATCCAGCAGTGGTAATATCCATAATGAATATCCGATAACAGTTAAAAAATCGCACAACAAAATTGTCATTATATGATTTCTTTTTTTAATGAATATGTAAATGTTTACGAATGCAAAAATTACTGCAACCGCTATCAATGCGTATATGTGATTGTATGCCGATAATAAACCGGCAATCACAAATAAAATACAGTGCTTCATTTTCATGCTTTCGATGTATAGTAAAGCCTCTATAAAGCAGAGCATAACGAAAAATATGCACCATGAATATGCTCTTTGCTGAACACTGAAATACAGCGACATTGGTATTGCACCCACTGTGAGCATATATATTATTGAAACTTCTGTTTTGAAATGCTTTTTTATGACAGTGCATCCGATAAGAAGAGTTGCAGTATAACCCAACATTGAAAATATTTTTGTCACGATTATTGAATACCCGAAAATATCACAAAAGAATTTCAATGATATGAAATACAGAGGAGGATGCATATCTGTTTTCAGTATTTCTATCACTTCCGCATAATTGTGCCGAATTAGGGATAGAGTATAGGCTTCATCAAACCATACGTTATTATTGAAGATCAAGCACATTGAAAACAGCGATAATACAGAAAATATAATGTATGGCAATTTGTTGTATAAAAATTTTTGATTTATCATGGTTCCATACCTTTCCTATACCCCCTATACTCGCAAACACTGCTCCTATATTCGATAAACTTGATTGTAGCATTTTTTATTCGTTATGTCAAGATATTTTTCTGCCTTCGTGGCTGAATGGAAATTCATCCCGCCGCCTATAGAGGTGGGAAACTTCTTTCCCGTTAGGTTAAAAACACAAAAAAAGAATGGAGGCGAGGAGAATTTATTTATTCCGGATATGCATTACTTGGTGTTGCTCCAGCTGATAATAGTGCCAAATTGATTGAACTTAACAAAAAACATAAGGTGGATTTGAACAAAATGAATGAATTAGAGATTAAAGCTCTTGTTTCACAGGTTGTTGATGAAATGTCTAACCATACCTCTGAAATCAATAAGTGCAAAGATGAATGTGCGGTTAAGATTGCCGAACTAAATCAGGCTCTTAAACAAGCAATTAGTGAAAAAAATGAAATCGCAGCAAGTTCCCAGGAGATTAAAGCTGCTCTTGAGAAATTACGGGCTGAATTGCAGGATTTGGACAAGAAATATAATGAACTTTAGGAAGAGAAAAAAACTCTCGAAAAGGCATTAGCGGAAGCCTGAGGCAAAAGCAGCAGGGTTGGTAACCAGTTCATTTGCAAAATCCCTTAAAAATACCATTTTACAAATCACGGGGCTTGGTAGTGCTGTGATGGTATTCAATAAAATTATCAGGGTTATTAAAGCAGCCTATGAGAATGTTGTTAAAGTCGATACTGCTATGGTAAGTTTGAGACGTGTAACGACACTTAGTGAACAACAGTATACAGAGCTTTATAGCAAGATGACTGCATCTGCAAAGAGTTATGGTGTTGCTTTAGCAGACATAATACAATCAACTGCCGATTGGGTAAAATTAGGTTTCGATTCTGATACATCAGAAAAATTAGCTGAAATCGCAACGATGTACCAGCACGTTACAGATTTGGACAATGATACTGCCGTGAAAAATCTTGTAACGGCATATAAGGGTTACCAAAGTCAATTAGAAGAAGCATATGATAATGATGCAGCAAAGTCTATTGAATACATAGCCGATATATATGATAAACTTGGTAATGAATTTGCAGAATCCGCAGCCGATGTCGGAGAGGGTTTAACTCATGCGTCCTCGGTTTTATCTCAATCGGGAAACAGCATACAAGAAGCCGCAGGTATGTTTACAGGTATTCAAGAGGTAATTCAAGACAGCAGTACTGCCGGTACAACTCTTAAAATCCTTGCTTTGAGATTAAGGGGCATGAAGGGTGAATTATTATCTCTTGATGAGGAAGTTGATGAAAACGTCATATCAATCTCCAAAATGCAAACCCAAATACTTAATCTTACACACGGTCATGTAAATATCTTTAATGATGATGGCACGTTTAAAAGTACTTATGAGATAATGAAAGGTATTTCAGAGGTTTATGACGAACTCAGTGATTCTGATCGAGCCGATTTACTTGAAACCATAGCAGGAAAAAATCGTGCTAATGGTGTTCAAGCATTGTTAAGTAACTGGTCACAGGTAGAAAAAGCGGTCAATGCTGCCAATAATGCGGAAGGTACAGCCGCAGCGGAGAATGAAAAATATATGGCAGGAATACAAGGTCATTTAGATTCTCTTAATGCTTCTGTACAGTCACTTTCAAATTCTGCTTTAAATTCAAATGCGGTAAAATTCGCCATAGACTTTTTAAATAATGCGGTAAATGCAGCTGATGTATTGGTTAATACTGTTGGCACACTTCCGGTACTCTTAACGACAATAGCCGGAGGATTATCAGCAATTAAAAACATCGGTAGGAATAAAATGTTTTTCCTCAATGTAAATATGCCGATAGTAATAATAGTTCTGTTTAGATATAAGCAGTTTAGATATTACGGCTGTTGAGATACAACAGTTTAAACGAAGCCTCAATATGCGAGGAAATCGGTACACTGCAACCACTCCCCTACTTTGGTGACGATGATAGGGTCGTAACAGAGTTGCACTCCGATGGTTCGCAGGGACAGGTCTTATAATAAAACAGTTATTTTATTACAAGACAAGCCCTCACTGTAGCGACAACAGGCGGTCGCAGTTATATGAAACGATACTGCGATAAGATACGCTCGGAACTGACCGCAGATATGACGGTTTGGGTACAATGCAATCCGTTTACGGAAATTTTATTGTACAGCAGAAATCTTACCTTCTGCTTTCATGTCGGCTTGACCCTTTGGTATAGAGGGTGGTAGGAATATACCAAAAAACGGCAAAAAAATACAAAATATCATTGCAAAAAA
>CANPXK010000068.1 GCA_947585965.1 uncultured Clostridia bacterium | reverse complement strand
AAAAATTTCGGTCGAAGCTTAAGGCTCCCTCTCACGCCGCAACACGGCTTCCCTCGCTGTTATTACAAGACAAAAGACGCTCCTCTTCCGTCCGCCGATATTATCGGATTTACTTTTTTTTATACACAAAAAACAGGGGACGCAGATACAAACAGCGTCCCCGAAAAAGCATACTAACTTCCTACGGCGGCATTATCCGCATCAGGTTTAGGGTCGGAATAAATAATTCCCTCTCAGCCTGTTTACAAGCTCCCCTGTCTCGTTACATTGTAGCATATTTTTTCTGTATATTCAATAGTTATGAATAAAAATCAGTGCATATTTTGCAGCTTCCTAATCCTTATGTTTATTTAAAAACGAAATTTACAAGCATGAGCGCTGCTGTCAAATTCCCTTGTAGATTTTGTACGGCAGTTATTCAGTTTTGTTTGATGACGTCCATGATCATACGGCCGCAGAATCTACACTTATAATTCTCGTCTACTGCACCGACAATAGGGCCGCCGCAGTACGGGCATATATCCTTTACAATTTTTTTAGCAAGAGCTATCTTAAGGATACCGCCATGCTTTTCAACGGAGCAATTTTTGAGATATCTGTAATTTATTGCCTTTAGTATTGATTTAAGACTATGCTTTGAGTTATGACTTCCTATTGATGTGCTTAAGTTACCTATATTCAAAAAAGGTACATTACACTGTGAAAATTGATATGAGCACTTGTCGGCTGTGCGAATAGCAAGAAATCTTTTTATCAGGAAAAATAACACAATTATAAGAACAGGTGCAAATACAGCGGAAAGTAAAATATTATCCATCAATTCTCCCCTTATAAGTTCAAAGGATGAGTAACTTTCGCCTGACAGCAATTTGTTCGTCAAATATTCCTCATCGAAATAATTAGCAACAGAATTTAAACCGACCCCAAGAAATATAAATAAAAGGAAAGATATAATACAGATATTTATTATACATAAGACCTTTCTGCCGTTAAAAAACTTCGGGGTATAGTAGGACGGGCTATTTTTTCCGCATGATATATCGTTTGAAATGCTGTAGAATTTATTGTCTGTCAATACTCGTGCAAAAAGGTCCGAACCCTTGCAATAGGGGCAAATCCCCGTAAAATATATGCTTTTTTCAATAGGAGCTCCGCAATTTTTACATTCACATAAAACCTTTTTGCTGAAAAGCGTGATAGTTTCGTTTCCTTGTTCTTTTGAAAAATCGAACTTTTTCATATATAATATGCGGAACAATTTCAGCTCGAATTTTATGCGGCTTTTACTCTTTAGCATAACTTCGGATAATTCTTCATAGCTTATAACACCGTCAAGATCACCCTCAAAATAGCTTGAATAAAAGCTTGCCTTGCCTGTGAGTATTCTTGATATTACAGAATCTGCTATAAAGATAATGCCTATTATAGAATATAAAATACATTCGGGTGTGGCTTTCGCATTTACTACGGTTTCCCAATCGCCCCAATATGTTGACATTAATGATAATATAATCCATACGGAAGTAAAAAGCAAAAATATTCCCGCAACAAGGAGTATGATGTTTTTAATTTTTAAAAATCGAATTAATTTTTCTTTTAGATACAATTTGAGTCAACTTCCTTTGAATTTACCTGAAATTATTTTATTATATTATATCTTAAAAAATCGTTTACTTCAACAAAATTATATTTACCACTAAAAAAATTTTATATCACTGTAATAAAAAATAACGTACCCGAATCGCTTCGGGTACAAAAAAAGAGCGGATGACGGGGCTCGAACCCGCTACCTCAACCTTGGCAAGGTTGCGCTCTACCAGATGAGCTACATCCGCATATTTTGTTTTGTTGCCTCGTTTTTCCCCAACAACGGTTATTATTATACCGCATATAAAACATAATGTCAATACTTTTAAAAAAATATATCAAAAAATTTATTTTTTCCCCTTTTACGGCATATTATTGCTTTAGGGGTGGTTGAAATGTTTGATTTATTGTCGGATATCATAAGCAGAATTTCTTTTTTATTTATTCTTCATGTAACAGGCTCGGGACAGTTCCCAAAGCCTCTTTCAGATGAGGAGGAAAAGAAATGTCTTGAAAAATATGCCGAAGGAGATATGGCGGCAGGAGATAAGCTGATAGAACATAATCTCAGGCTTGTTGCACATATCGTAAAAAAATACTATGCTACCGGAGCGGATCCCGATGATCTTGTATCAATAGGCACTATAGGTCTTATCAAGGCAATCAAAACATTCAAGCCCGATAAAAAAATACGTCTGTCCAGCTATGCCTCACGCTGTATTGACAATGAAATCCTGATGTATTTCCGCAGTATAAAGAAAAGTTCAAAGGATATATCAATAAATGAGGAAATAGATTCCGACAGTGACGGAAACGCTCTCACTCTTATGGATATAATGTCGGTTGATGATACCATTGTTGAGGATCTTGATGTTAAGTTAAAAACAGAAAATCTTGCAAAATATATAAAGGAAAGTCTGAGCCCCCGTGAACAGCTTATTATACGGCTCAGATACGGTCTTGACGGTCGTGAGCCTCTGACGCAGAGAGAGGTTGCCCAACTTCTTAAAATTTCACGTTCATATGTTTCAAGAATAGAAAAAAAGGCATTGTTAATGCTAAGAAAAAGATACGAGCAAGGGAGCGATGATGAATAACTGAAAATATGATGTTGAAAAATTTGGAAATTTGTGATATATTGATTTAAGAATAAATATTACGGGTGATATGGTTTGGACAGAAAGCATGAGGTGTTAAAGAAATATTTCGGTCATTCCTCATTCAGAGAGGGACAGGAAAAAATTGTTGACAGTCTTTTGTCGGGGAGCGATGCACTTTGCATAATGCCCACAGGTGCGGGTAAGTCCGTATGTTATCAGGTGCCGGCATTGATTTTTGAGGGGATAACAATAGTGATTTCTCCTCTTATATCCCTTATGAACGACCAGGTATCCTCACTTGTGCAGGCGGGAATACCGGCGGCATATCTTAACAGCTCGCTGACTCCCATACAATACATCAGGGTACTTCATAATATTGAAGCGGGAAAATACAAAATAATTTATGTCGCACCCGAAAGACTTCTGACGGATAATTTTCTTGATATATGCCAAAGAATCAGTATATCCATGGTTGCGATAGACGAAGCACATTGTGTATCTCAGTGGGGACAGGATTTCCGACCGAGCTATCTCAAAATTGTTGAATTTATTGATTCCCTCGACAGTCGTCCTATAGTCGGGGCATTTACTGCAACAGCTACTAAGTCTGTCAGGGATGACATACTGAAAATTCTCAGACTTAATGACCCGTTTGTCATAACAACCGGCTTTGACAGACCTAATCTGTTTTTTTCCGTTATAAGATCAAAGGGAAAGAATGATAAGCTCCTTGAACTTCTCGAAGAACGCAGGGAAAGCTCGGGGATCGTATATTGTGCAACAAGGAAGGGTGTTGAGGAGGTCTGTCTGCTTCTGAACTCAAAGGGATTTGCGGCAACACGTTATCATGCAGGCTTGTCGGATAATGAAAGACGGAAAAATCAGGAGGATTTTGTATATGACAGAAAAACCGTTATGGTGGCGACAAATGCCTTTGGAATGGGTATTGATAAATCGAATGTATCCTTTGTAATCCATTACAATATGCCCAAGAATATAGAGAGCTATTATCAGGAGGCAGGCAGGGCAGGACGTGACGGTGAGGAAGCGGAATGTTTTCTTTTATACAGTCCTGCCGATGTCAGGACAAACCAGTTTCTTATTGAAAACTCAGAGCCTAATCCCGAATTAAATGAGGAACAGCAGGAAAATATAAAAAGGCTTGAACATGAAAGGCTTAAATATATGACCTTTTATTGTACATCAAATGACTGTCTGAGAAATTTTATTTTAAAATATTTCGGTGAAAAGCAGAAAAGCTACTGCGGAAAATGTTCCAATTGTCTTACGCAGTATGAGAACATTGATGCAACGATAGACGCACAGAAGATACTTTCGTGTATCGTAAGAACGGGGCAGAGGTACGGCAGGAAAATGATATGCGATGTGCTTCGCGGCAGCAAAAACGAAAAGCTTATCCGTTTAGGTCTTGATAAACAGTCAACTTATGGCATCATGTCGGAAACAGGAGAGAATACCATACGCAATATTATGATGTGCCTTGAGGAGCATGGGTATATTTTAAGTACTGCGGGTGAGTATCCTATCTTGAAAATTTCACCGTCATGTATGGAAATTCTCAGGGGAAATAAAAAATTTGAAATAAAGACAGCAAAGGAAAAGCATCCGAAAAAGAATCAGAAACCCGTTGTTAATGTATCTGTTGACAATGATTTGTTTGAAAAGCTCAAAGCACTTCGCCGGGAGCTTGCAGAGGCTGCAAATGTTCCCGCATACATTGTATTTTCAAATGCCGCACTTACGGATATGTGCAAAAAATTGCCGCTCAATAAAGATGAATTTTTAAATGTATCGGGTGTAGGAAATAAAAAAACTGAGCTGTACGGTGAGAAATTTTTGAAACTGATAAGGGAGCATATTGAAAGCAGGGGGAATAACATTACATAAAGAATTATTCTTAAAAAAATATCGTCACAGACGGTTTATCGGGCTGTCTATGACGGTATTTTTATTTTATTTCCTGTTCAGGATTATTAAAATCGTCCGTATCAAAAAATTCAGCAAGTGCTATACCCGACCGCTACATATTATTTTATTGTAATCAGCTCAGTGTTTTTACTTTTGCCGTCTATACTTACAGTCGATATAATAAAAAATATTGATATCAGCAATTTTTGATTGTACCATATTTTATTGTCAATACTCATATCAGAACAAAATTAAGTATTTATGTAATGATAAGGAGCAGCTATGAAATCAATATGGTATAAAACGGTTGATATTCCGAAATTCAAAGAATCCGACGGAGATATTCATACGGATGCACTTATAATAGGCGGCGGTATGGCGGGCATATTAACAGCTTATTTTCTGCAAAAGGCAGGTGTGAATTATATTCTTGTCGAAAAGGGGAGGATATGTTCCGGAACGACAGGAAATACCACGGCAAAAATAACAATTCAGCACGGACTGATATATGACAAAATACTTAAGAGCAGCGGCACTGAGGCGGCAGAAAAGTATTTATCGGCCAATAAGGCGGCTTTTAATAAATATGAGGAGCTTTGTAGGAATACCGATTGTGATTATGAAATAAGGGATAATTATGTTTATTCTACTGATGACCGAAAAAAGCTTGAGGATGAAATAAGGGCACTCGGTAGAATAGGTTATAGTGCGGAGCTTTGCGAAAGTACGGAACTGCCGTTAAAAATAGCGGGTGCGGTAAAATTTGCAAATCAGGCACAATTCAATCCGTTGAGATTTATTGCATCAGTTGTCGGAAAAATGAATATATACGAAAACACATTTGTCCGTGAAATGGTTGGTAATACAGCGATAACAGACAGCGGAAAAATAAGTGCCGACAGGGTTATCGTCACAACTCATTTTCCGTTTATCAATAAGCACGGCAGCTATTACATTAAGCTTTATCAGCACCGCTCATATGTAATAGCACTTGAAAACGCACAAAAGCTTAACGGTATGTATGTTGACGAAAATAAAAAGGGTTTATCATTCCGAAATTACAATGACCTGCTTCTTCTTGGCGGCGGAGGACACAGGACAGGCGAAAAGGGCGGATGTTGGGAAGAAATAAGACGCTTTGCAAAAATAAAATATCCGTCCGCAAAGGAAATATGTCATTGGGCGGCACAGGACTGCATGAGCCTCGACAGTATACCGTATATTGGAAAATATTCAAGAAATACACATGAGCTTTATACTGCAAGCGGTTTCAATAAATGGGGGATGACAGGCTCAATGGTTTCTGCAATGCTTTTGAGTGATATGGTAACAGGGAGAAAAAATGAATATGAGGATATTTTCAGCCCGTCAAGAAGTATGCTTAAGCCGCAGCTTTTTATCAACAGTGCAAAGGCGGCAGTGAATTTTATTACCATATCAAAAAAACGCTGTCCGCACCTCGGATGTGCATTGAAGTGGAATAATGCAGAGCATTCTTGGGATTGTGCCTGTCACGGCTCACGCTTTGACGAAAGCGGAAAACTTCTTGATAATCCCTCAAACGGCGGGGTGCCCCCGCAGTCAATCCGTAACTAATTTACTCAGGTCAATTAATTTATTGCTCGATAGTAAATTTACTCGATGAACAACAGATGAGTTTGTCATTTATAGTTACGGAGCGGCTCCTTGGAGCCGCTCTCGACACTTTCTGCCCCACACCGACAGGCAAACTGATTATCGCGGAAACGCACTACCCGTCCATAACAATCAAAGCGAACGCAGTGAGCGAAACCGCGAATTGCCCGCGGGGGCTCCCCCGCTCTCGACACTTTCTGCCCCACACCGACAGGTAAACTGATTATCGCGGAAACAGACTACCCTCCACAAAAAACAAAGCGAACGCAAGTGAGCGAAACCGCGAATTGCCCGCGGGGGCTCCCCCGCTCTCGACACTTTCTGCCCCACACCGACAGGCAAACTGATTATCGCGGAAACAGACTACCCTCCACAAAAAACAAAGCGAACGCAGTGAGCGAAACCGCGAATTGCCCGTGGGGGCTCCCCCACTATGCGGGTTTGACATCTGCAGAGAAGAGCAGTCGGAGAGCCTCGGGACTTGCATAACCATCCGTACTGAGTCCGTTATTCTTTTGGAATGCCTTGAATGCTTTGGCTGTCTGCTCGCCGAAATAATCTGTTATCCCTTCCTTGAAATCGCCATAGCCGAGATCCTTGAGGCGTTTCTGGATTTTCTTGATATCGTTATCCTTGTCGCCCTGACCGAATGCCATATCTTCTGTGATTTTGAGGGAATTATCAGCTTTTACCTCGGAGCTTTCCTGTTTTGAGCTTTCTTGTTTTGAGGTTTCCTGTTTTGAGCTTTCTTGCTTTGAGCTTTCTTGTTTTGAGGTTTCCTGCTCTGAGCTTTCCTGTTCGGAACTTTCTTGCTTTGAGGTTTCCTGTTCGGATGTTTCAGCGGATTGTTCTCCTGATGGCTCCTTTGAACCTTCGCCCGATTGCTCCGTTTCGGCAAGCTCGGGATATATTGTTTCTATGATGTAGGAAAGAACATACGTCATAGAATCGCCCTGTCTTTCAAATTCGTTTCTGTCTATTTCATAGACCTGTCCTTCCTTTACCGCACTTACGTTTTTAAATTTCTCGTCGGACATGATTTTATCCTTGACACCTACAGGACAGAAAATATATTGCGGGTCATCTCTGTTTATGGCATTGAGTACATCAATCCTTGTGCTGCATCCGCCGCACACGTTGATAACATTTGCATATTCAAACAGATTTCCGCAGAAACTGCTGTCGGTTACGGCATCGCAGTCGGTATTATAGAGATAGCAGGCAGTCTTTGCAATATCATTTTCGGGTACTATTCTCTGAAGATCGTCCAATGTGATAAGCAGTGAGGATGCCATCTTTTCTCCGTTTTCCTTACCGGTTTTATTTCCCTCCATAATTGAGGAAAGACTCTCAAAAAGAACGGTAATATCGTTTCTGTCCTGAGCTGTTGCTATGTTCAGGAACTGTATGCTGCTGTCGTCAATTCTGTCCTCAAATCCCATGGAAACCGTTTCGTCCGTAAAAACGATATCCGGAGAAATGCTTTCAATCTTGCTTGCATCGGGGCTTGATTTTGAGCCGACCGAGGGTATATCGGAAAGCTCCTCCTGTGTACATTCATCGCTCTTTGCGGTAATAACGTCCGAATATCCGCAGGAAACAAGAATATCCGCAACGGAATCGCTGAGACAGATAACCGATGTCGGACGGGAATTAAACGTATATCCTGCAATTTTTACAGGATATTCACTGTTGTCCGCTCCCGAGCAGGCAGCGGCGGTTGTCATAAACAATGCGGCTGTGGTAAGCATTGCAAAAATCTTTTTCATTTCAATAATCTCCTCAATATTTTATATCTCTTCAATGTCAGTGAGTCCGGCACGAACGGATGCTATAAACTGTCTTGCACATCTCGGGGAGCGACCGCCTCTCTCCAGTGCAAATCTTTCCGCCGAAATTTCCATCTTCTTTTTGTCCGCAGTGATACCGTATTCGTCAGCAAGGCTTGCTACTATTTCAAGATATACAGCCTTATCGGGTTTTGAGAAATTGACGGATAAGCCGAATCTGTCGGATAGAGAAAGTGACTCCTGTATGGAATCATTCCTGTGAAGGTCATCTCCGTCCCTGTCCGAAAAGCTTTCCTTAATAAGGTGTCTTCTGTTAGAGGTGGCATATATGAGCGTGTTATCAGGTCTTGCGGCAAGACCGCCCTCAAGCACTGCCTTAAGCTGTGCATAGCTTTTGTCCTCATTGCTGAAGGAAAGGTCATCTATAAATATAATGAATTTAAGCGGTATGGATGCGATTTTATCAACAAGCAGAGGAAATTCTCCGAGTCTGTCCTTAGGCATCTCAACCATGCGGAGCCCGTCCTTGCAGTATTTATTAAGTATCGCCTTTACCGTTGAGGATTTTCCTGTTCCCCTGTCGCCGTAAAGCAGACAGTTATTACACTTGGTACCCCTGAGGAATGCAGCGGTATTGTCCTCAACGATCCCCCTTTGAAGGTCATAGCCCTTGAGTTCCTCCATTTTTACAGGGTCAGGGTAAGAAATCGGTTCAATACTTTTATCTCTCCATGTGAATGCACGGAAGCGCGCAAACATACCGCAGCCGTTTTTACTGTGGTAATCCGCAATAAGTTTCAATGCATTTTTCTCATCAGCAAACTGTGGGATAGGTTCTCCCGTTCCCCAACGAGGCAGGGTGGAAGATACATAAGACAACTCCTTGTCGGAAAAGCAATCCGAAATAATATCCTCCGCCGTTATTTTGCTGATTCTATTTATAATGCAGATATCCCTTTGTGCAGCATCAAGCACATTTTTTTTCAGCTTGTCAACATTTCCCGAGGCGGCGGCTTCCGAAAAGGCATTTTCATCAAACAAAGCTGCCTCAGTCAGACATTTTGACAGGGAATCCGCATATCCCCTGTCATACATCAGACCTGCAAAATTACCCCATGCCCTGAGAATCTCATTTATTGGTTCTTCCGTCGAGCACAGCAGCCTGTAGAAAGCTGAAGGCACGGTTCTGCTTAATATTCCTCTGTATACGGAAAGCGAGGACATGAGCATAGCCGCTTCTTTGGTTTTATTCATATCAATTCATCGTCCTGTAAATAAAATAACATCATACTATATTCTACAATCTTTTTGTCATACAGTCAATTTGTTGTATTGTTGAAAATACAAGGGCACAAGCCGAAAAAATTAGTTAATTTTGCTTGAGCCCCTTGATAAAGGACGTTTTCCGAAGCTAAAGCTGACTTTGGAATCTGTTATTTTTAATATATTGCGTAATTGCTTCATATTCGGAAATATTATTTATTTTTTTGAAATATTCTTCCGCAGTTTTCTTTGCTTTCTCCGTATTGCCTTTGAGAAGATATGCACAGATAATATAAACGGCAAATCTATGTGGATACATGATAACGTGATTTTCCCAACAGGCTATAAAATCATCTGTTGTTTTCAGATTATCAAGCAGAGGCAGAGCTTTTTCGGATACGATTGACTGAACACGTTTTGCCTCATCGGAGCAATCAGCAGAGGTCATATTTGCCGCTCCTCTCTTTCTCCTGCCTTTTTTATAGGCCATATCAACAGGCACACAGTAGGTAGAATTGTTTATTGAATTTTCAATGCAAGCTTCCGTCAGGCAGCTGTCAAAAATGGTCCTTGCCATATCATTGACCTTTTTGAAATAGACATTAATTCTCGGATATATTCTAAAATATATTATTTTGCCGTCCTCCGTTGAAATCTGAGGTACAAATTCGATTTGCTGGACTGTTTCGGCTTCTTTTCTTGTATAGATAAAGGAATTGTTTATTATTCTGAGCTTGAATCCCTGCATAGCGGGAGTGATATAGCTTTCAAAGAGATTCTGCACAACGTTAGCGTTTTTCACATTGTCACCTCCTGATAATGTCTATTATAGCACCATTTTTTCGGATGTTCAATCTTTTTTCAATATTTATCACAAAATATTATAAAAAATTTCTGTTAATAAAACCTGTTATCTGTTATAATATTCATGTAGAAATTATGTTTATATAAACATATGTAAAGGGGATGTCAGAATGGTAAGAAACGTACTTATAACAGCAGGCGGAACGGTCGAAGCAATAGACCGTGTACGCAGCATAACAAATACAGGGACGGGGAAGTTGGGAAGTCTGATTGCGGACAGTCTTTCTGAGTATGACAGTGTCAAAAAAATCTTTTATATCCATGCAAAGAATTCCTATGTTCCGACATCCGATAAAGCAATTACGATTGCTATTAATGGTACGGATGAGCTTGAAAAAACCGTGAAAAAATTATGCACAGAGGAAAAAATAGATGCTGTTATACATAGTATGGCGGTCAGCGATTACCGTGTACGTTCAGTTATGGATATAAATTCCGCAGAGAATCTTTCAAAGGAAGAACTGCTTGAAAAATTCGACAGAGAGAATATGCTTAAGGGTTGTAATAAGCTTTCATCGAAGATTAAAAATCCGATAATACTTCTTGAGCAGACTCCGAAAATATTGCCTATGTTCCGCAGGCTTCTGCCGGAAGCTGTAGTAGTAGGCTTCAAACTGCTTGATAATGTATCGCATGAGGAGCTTATTGACACTGCATACAGACTGCTTGTCGAGAATGGTTGTGATTATGTTCTTGCAAATGATTATGTCAGTGTTGAATCGGGCAGACATGAGGGATTTCTTACGGACAAAGAGAAGCATGAGATTAGTCGTGTCGGCAAGCAGGAAATTGCTGATATGATAGCAAAAACAGTTATTAACGGAGGTATATAATGAATAATATCATATTAGGTGTTACAGGAAGTATTGCAGCATATAAGGCTGCGGATTTGGCGAATACTCTTACAAAAGAGGACAACAGTGTTCATGTTATTTTGACAAAATCCGGCGAGAGGTTCATAACGCCTGTTACATTTCAGGCATTGACTAAAAATAAGGTTCATACGGATATTTTTGACGATTATCTGCCGTCGGAAATTCAGCATATTTCTCTTGCACAGAAAGCGGATCTTGCGCTTATAGCACCTGCGAGTGCCGATTTTATAGCAAAGGCTGCTGCCGGAATAGCGGATGATATGCTGACTACTGTTATACTTGCAATGAGGAACAAACCGATTTTAGTATGTCCGGCAATGAACACGGATATGTATGAAAATCCGATTACTCAGAGAAACATAAATACGCTTAAGGAATTCGGTTTCCACTTTGTTGAGCCGAGGGAAGCAAGGCTTGCCTGTAATTGTGTAGGTAAAGGAGCGCTTGCAGGCAATGATGTCATTATTGACAGTGTAAGGAGATTGCTCAGATAGCAAAGATACCGAATATCCCCGTATACTTTATGAATGAAGATGGCGTAGCAGTATAAAAGCTGTTACGCTTTTACTCATTTATAGTTAATTTTCTAAGATTATACATCATATATGGTTAATTGTCAAGGAAAACTAATCATATATGATATAATTTTGTAGATTATTTAATGATGCATGGGGGGAGTGGTTTCTTTGAGTTATTACAAAAGGCTGAGGGAGCTTAGGGAAGACCACGACAAAACGCAGAAAGAAATTGCAGATATAATTGAAACGACGTATCAATATTACAGTGCATATGAAAGGGGGATAAGGGACATACCCTTTCAGCGTATCATAAAGCTTGCCCGTTATTACGGAGTAAGTATTGATTACATTGCGGAGCTTACGGATGTTCCGGAAAATCCCACAGTAAAAGTACACAAAAACTTATAAAACGCATATAATGATCTCTCATTTATATGCGCTTTATTTTTTTGGAATAAAAAAATCCTGCCGCGGCTATAATACTGTTTACAGTTTAATTTTTCGACAGAAATACGTACTGTCAGCGAGGCACTCCGAAAACAAATACGGCACAAAAACAAAGGGTCTTCGCATGAAGCCTGAATAGACTTAAGCGAGACCCTTTAAAAACAATCCATAGATTTTTAGATTTAACGCTAATTTATCAGTCCGAACGAAGTGCCTTTACAGGATCCTGCAAGGCTGCTTTTTTTGCGGGAATAAGTCCTCCGATGAGAGTCAGTATTATGCTTAGTATTATGAGTATTATTGCGGCGATGGGAGGTAATGCGGCATTTACATCATTCGATTCCGCTATTACATGGATTATGGAATTTGCCGGTATCAGTGCAAGTAATGTGACACCTATTCCTATTATTCCCGAACATAAACCTATAATAAACGTTTCGGCATTGAATACCTGCGAAATATTCTTCTTTGATGCACCTATGGCACGGAGAATGCCGATTTCCTTTGTCCTCTCCAATACGGAAATGTATGTGATAATTCCTATCATAATTGAAGAAACAACAAGCGATACCGAAACAGAGGCTATAAGTACATACGAAATTACGTCGATTATTGTTGTTACAGATGACATGAGCAGACCTACATAATCAGTATAGGTTATTTTGTCAGTTTCATCAGCTTTTTTGTTATAATCTTCTATACACGCTGAAATATTATCCTTGTTTTCAAAACTGTCAGCATATATTGATATGGATGAGGGAGTATCTTCTGTTACAAGACCGAAAGCTTTGAGGTTATCATCATAACTTCCGTTTGAAACATATAACTCATACATGGAAAGTAAAACCTCTTTGTCGGCATTTTCTATATATGCATCAAATTGAGCTGAAAGCTGTTCCTCGGTCAACTCTGCATTCTGCATCGGCTGAGTGGGGTTCTGCATATCTTGAGGAAGCTGGGATGTCTGAGAAGTCTGCATATCCTGAGGAAGCTGAGATGTTTGAGGAGTCTGCATATCCTGAGGAAGCTGAGATGTCTGAGAAGTTTGCATATCCTGAGAAAGCTGAGATGTCTGTGAAGCTTGCATATCCTGAGGAAGCTGAGATGTCTGTGAAGCTTGCATATCCTGAGGAAGCTGAGATGTCTGAGGAGTCTGCATATCCTGAGGAAGCTGGGATGTCTGAGGAGTCTGCATATCCTGAGGAAGCTGGGATGT